>JBDNBC010000244.1:0-5507 GCA_039768115.1 Oceanococcaceae bacterium | reverse complement strand
CTCCTGGCGCAACTGCACCAGCTCCTGCTCACGCACCTGACGCAGCTGCTGCTGATGCTGATGTTCCTGACGTACGCGATCACGGTCGGCTTTGCTGGTGTAGAACGCCTCGTCCGCCGTTCGTGCCAGTGCGGCGACCTGCGCTTGCGCCTCGTCCGCTTTCTGCTGCTCCACCATGGCATCGGTCAGCGCCCGCTGGGTCAGGTTGACGCGTTCTTCGGCTTGCGCCCGGCGCTGCTGTTCGGCCTCGCGTTGTCGGCCCAGGTCCTGCCAGCGCAGGCCATAGAGCGCGGCGCGAAGCTGGCGCTGCTCGGCACGGTATTCCTTGTACCGCTGGGCCGCACTGACCTGCCGCTTGAGACGCGCGACACGCTCGTCAATTTCGCTGATGACATCGTGCAGGCGTTCAAGATTATCGCGCGTGTGGCGGATGCGGTTTTCGGTCTCCCGCCGCTTCTCCTTGTATTTGGAAACGCCGGCAGCCTCTTCCAGCATCTGTCGGAGATCATCAGGCTGCGCCTCAACCAGGCGCGAGATGGTGCCCTGCTCGATGATCGCGTAATTGGCACGCGGCCCCAGGCCCGTTCCCAGAAAAAGCTCGGTGACATCCTTGCGTCGGCAGCGCTGGTTGTTGATGAAAAACAGCGACTGGCCATCGCGGGTCAGCTCGCGGCGCACCGCAATTTCGGCATAGGCGCCCCACGCTCCGCCGTGGGTGCCGGCGCTGTTATCGAAGACCAGTTCGATAGACGCGCGCCCCACTGGCTTGCGCGTCCGCGATCCGGTAAAAATCACATCTTCCAGCGAGGCCCCGCGCAGTTGGCGCGCGCTGGACTCGCCCAGCACCCAGCGCACGGCGTCGATCAGATTGGACTTGCCGCAGCCGTTGGGGCCGACGATGGCCGTGAGGTTGCTCGACAGCCGCAGCTCGGTGCGATCCACGAAGGATTTAAATCCGGCCAGACGGATGGCTGTCAACCGCACCGCCCTCTCCCATGCAAAGTAACCCGAAAGTGTAAATTAGCGGCCCGCTCGTCACAGCCTGACCCCATGCCCAGCGCCCCCAGCACCGATCTGGACACCTTCCCTAACCCCAATCCTGATCGTGACTACCTGATCAAGATGCGAATGCCGGAGTTCACCTGCCTGTGCCCAAAGACCGGGCAGCCGGATTTCGCCACGCTGTACCTCGACTACATCGCCGACCAGCGTTGCGTCGAGCTCAAGTCGCTCAAGCTTTATTTGTGGGCCTTTCGTGATCGGGGCGCCTTTCATGAAGCCGTGACCAACGAGCTGGCCAACACCTTGGTCCACCTGCTCGACCCGCGCTTTTTGCGTCTGCGTGCCGAGTTCTACGTGCGCGGCGGAATCTACACGGATGTCGTGGTCGAACATCGTGCCGCTGACTGGCAGCCCCTGCCACCCGTGGGATTCTAGACTTGCCACACGAGTTTGAGTCTGCTACCAATGCGCGGTTATTTCATCCCTGACCGCACGCGGTGACCCATGAGCAGCAGCCAAGCCACTACTGAAGCCGGCACCTTTACCCCCTATCAGCAAAAGGCTGATGAGGAGTACATGAGTGCAGGGCAACGCCAGCATTTCCGTACGATTCTGGAGAGCTGGCGCGCCAATTTGATGGAGGAAGTGGACCGGACCGTGCACCACATGCAGGACGAAGCCGCCAACTTTCCTGACCCGACCGACCGGGCGACACAGGAGTCGGAGTTCAGCCTGGAATTGCGCACACGCGACCGTGAACGCAAGCTGATTCGCAAAATCGAAAAAACATTGCGGCGGCTGGATGACGATGAATTCGGCTTCTGCGACAGCTGCGGTTCCGAGATCGGTATTCGCCGGCTCGAGGCACGTCCAACCGCCGACCTGTGCGTCGACTGCAAGAGCCTGGAAGAAATCCGCGAGCGCCAGCAAGGCCGCTGACTCGCCATGCCGTCGCTAGGCTAAGCGGCGGCCGTCGTCCCGCTGAGCATGCCTGCCTCCCGTCCGTACATCGGGCGCTTCGCTCCCTCGCCCTCCGGACCGTTGCACCTCGGCTCGCTGTATGCCGCGGTGGTCTCATGGCTGGACGCGCGCGCTCACAACGGCGTGTGGCTCTTGCGCATGGAAGATATCGATAGCGAGCGTTGCCGGCCGGAGTACGCCGCGATCATTCGCCGGCAGCTTGCGGACTTCGGTCTCGAATGGGACCGCGAACTCCCGGCGCAGTCGCAGCGGCTTGAGGCGTATCACGAGGTTCTCGACAGCTGGTGGCAGGTCGCGCATGTTTATCCGTGCCAGTGCACACGCAAGACGCTGGCACCCTATCGCGTAGATGGGGAAACCCGCTATCCGGGAACCTGCCGACCTACGGGCACCCATGGACGGCCGGCACTAAAGACGATGACCGGGATGGCCATCCGCTTCCGCCTGCCCGAGCCGAGCGTGGCTGAGTTCACGGATCGCGCGCACGGTCCGCTCACGCAAGATGTCGCTCGGCAATGCGGAGATGTTGTCATCCGCCGCCGCACGGGGGACTACACCTATCAGTTCGTGGTCAGCGTTGATGACGCAACGCAGGGCATCACCCACGTCGTTCGCGGGGATGATTTATTGGCCTCTGTCGGACGTCAGATATGGCTTCTGCAGGCGTTGGGTGCGACCCCGCCGCGCTACCTGCATCATCCGCTCTGGCACGATGCCAGTGGCGCCAAACTCAGCAAGGCCACGGGAGCGGAGGCGATTGCCACAGCAACACGCAATGACATGCTCCAGCACGTGCTGCGTGCCCTGCACCTAAGCGGTGAAACCACGACACATGCAGCCCCGCCTGTTGCCGAGCAATTGCAGCAGGCGCTGGCGCTATATGGAAACCGCTTGGCCGACAGTTCTGGCAGAATGCAGTTTTCGTGCATTGCAGCAAGCCATGGCTAAGGTCTTGAGCCGACGTGGGGGTGCGTCGTCCGTTCGGCTAATCAACAAGTACCCCAACCGGCGCCTGTACGACACTGTCATCAGCCGCTACATCACCCTGGAAGAAATTCGTGACCTGGTTATCGAAAACATTCCGTTTCGGGTAGAGGACAAGCGCACCAAAGACGACATTACCCGCAGCATTTTGCTGCAGGTCATCATGGAGCAGGAAGAAAAGGGCACCCCGATTCTTTCCAAGGACGTATTACTGCACATCATTCGCTTTTATGGCGATTCCATGCAGAACAGCGTGAGCCATTACCTTGAGTTGTCGCTGGAGCTTTTCTCCGACCAGCAATCACAGTTCAAAGAGCAGGTCAAAAGGCTGGTCGGCAGTGCCGGCAACCCGATTCAGGCCCTGCGTGACCTGGCCGATGACAACCTGCCGATCTGGCGGAAAGTCCGGCAGGAATTCCTCTCCGGATTGAGTCGCAAAAAAGACGATCCCGAGATCTGACGCGACGCCCCGCCATTCCGGGGCCCGATTCCCTGCGTCATAACGCTTTGATTATTCTTGTATTTTCTTCACTTACAGTCCATCGCTCAAAAAATGGTGCGATGCACTTGCGCACTGCACAATTTTTGGTATACTGCACCGCAACATGAGCTGATGCTCATACACCAGCGGCGCGACCGCGAGGGCGCATCCTGCTGGTACAACGTGTCTCCTCCAGAAAGACGCAAAGTCTTTCTCGCACCTTGACCCCCGGCCTCAAACCGGGGGTTTTTTATGGGCGCTAGGGCATGCCGGCACCCATGTCGTGTACGGACGCATTCAGCTCTGCTGCGGGGGCCTGTGGCGCCATAACCCGCCGCGGTGGCGGGACTTTGGCGCGGGGATCATCCCGAACGAACCAGGGCTGCCCCTCGTCATCCAGATAAAACTCGCGCTGTTCCACGTAATTGAAAGGCCGCGAGCCAATACGCCCAAAGACCGCCATCTGATGACCGGTCTCATCTACGGCGCGGTCTCGATCCAGCCCCTTGCTCAAGGCCAATGCCGGAGACGACGTGGCATAGCTGGCAATCAGCTCGGGGCGCGGCTCCGGCGAAAAGCCGTAGAACCGTGGCTGGGATGAGGGTGAGGTCAGTTGCACGACCTTGAGGCCGTTCTTGCCGTCGGCCACGTACGCGAACAGCGAGGCATTAGTCGTGGCGACCACCACATCGCGGGCGTCCGTCAATGCGCCCTGGGCCGTGAACCGGCTGTGCAGACGCGGCTGATCCGGCTTGGTGATGTCGATGATCGCCAGCCCCTCGGCCCCGGCCGCGACATAGGCATAGGTCCGTGCAAGGTAGATGCGCTGGGCATCGGCAAGCGAGACCCGGGCACCGTCGACGATACGTGGCTGCCCAGGCTGGGTGATGTCGACCACCTGCAGGCCGTCACGCTGGGCGACAAACAGGTAGCGGAACTGAACCGCCGTGGCCCGCGCATCGGGTGCCGGGATGCTGGCAATGACCGTCGGATTCAACGGCTGATCCATGTCCAGCACGACAACGCGATCCGGCAGAGCGATGTAGAAGTAGTGGCCGGCAATGGTGATGTGCCGTGCGCCGGTCAGCACGCCATCCGGATTCCAGGTCAACGCACGCGTCAGCTTGTTGTTGCGGGGTTCCCCGTCGGACAGCGTATTGACATCGACCGCAATCAGGCCCTCTTCGGCATCGGTGATGAAGGCGTAATCGTAGATCGGGTGGAACGGCTGCTCGAGGTTGACCTCGCGCATCAGTTCGCCTTCATTGCGATCCGGATGGATGGGCTGATTGGTCGGCAACGCCACGCAGGTGGCATTACGCGACTTGACCTGGGTGTCATGCCCCAGTGGCGAGAATGGCGCAGTGATGATGCGCTGCGAGAAGCCCTTGTTGGCGATGGACGCGATGTCGTAGGCCTCGAAGCCACCACGCCCCTGCGCCACGTAGAGATATTCCCCACGCATCTGCAGACAGCGCACCGGATCCGGGGTGGAATGGCCATGCGCCGTTTCCAGCCGCCGACCGCGATCCACATGCTCCTGGTGCCAGTCCGGATAGGCGTAACGGTGCAGGTAGCTGCCGATAACGGCCTGCGGCTCATCCCACTCCGTGACCTGAACCCCGGCCAACCCATCTTGCAGGCCGGTGTAGGCGAAATAGCCCACGAAATTGATGAAATTGGTGCCATGCCCCAACAGCTGGGCCATGATCGCGTTGTTGTCGTTGTCCGCCGACAGGTGACAATCGGTGCAGGTCTTGGTCTCGGTTTTGCGCACGGTGTGCGCAAAGTGCGGCGCAAAGGCCTGAGAGGAGAACCCGCTGGCCGCAACCGGCGGCTGCTGGATGTAGATCAACTCCCGATTAGCATTGCGCGACGACAGCACCAACGCCGAGGACGAGCGCACCGGTGCAACCCGATTACCCTTGGCCGGCCCATGCTTGCCCAGCATGAAGATCTGGTCGCGGGCCACCTGCGGATTGTAGGTAGCGTAGTTGCGGGTCTCCCCACCTTCGTAGTGATTGCGCTCAGTCTTCCAGTTCGCCTGAATCGGCAGGTG
>JBDNBC010000243.1:0-3732 GCA_039768115.1 Oceanococcaceae bacterium | reverse complement strand
TGGCGACCCCAAGCACAGGATCGATCGCGGACAGCTCGATCAAAGGCTGTGTCGTAGCGCGCAGTGCGGTGGCTGTGCCCAGCATCCACACCACGTAGGCGGTGAAAAGATTGTGGAACGCAATGAAGCTTTCAGGATTCTCGAACTGCGCCAGTTCTTGCAGGCGATTGATGACGCCGCTAATTCCGCCCTTGAAGGCTTCGGGTGTCAGGCTATGGCGCGCACCCACTGCCCAGTCGTGAGTGGTGATGGCCGCCACATCCCGGACCCAGCCTGCGTCAGCACCGGTGGCAACAGCCAATGGCCCCAATGCGTCCACATAAATTCGGCGCAGGTGCGCCAGATCGACAAGGGTGTAGAAAAGACGCGCGTTCGCCCGATGCTCGATGCGCCCACGTATCAGGGAGGCTGCCGTGATGTCACCTGACGCTGCCATCAGCCGGCCCAGCGAGTAGCGCTCGACCTTCGCCAAGGTACTACGATCAGCATCCGCACCCGAAACAGCCCGCAGACGCTTGGCCAACGCGGCTGCCCGCTTGGGACCAACGAGAGTCCACCCCATTACGGAGGGTGCCCGCCGGCCGGGCCACGTGAGCGCCTGACAACGCTGCACAAATGCGCCGACATTCCCAAGGTCAGGAAGCCACACCGTTGCACGCCGCTCACGGGAGTAAGCCCCCGAGAGGTTCGGCTGTCCTGCGTATTGAGGCATGACCGCCTCACGGCGCCATTCATGACGATTGATCACGCCCGGCTCGTTGAAGAGCCGGATGCAGAGTTGCGCCATCGGTGCACGTACGCCATGCCGCACCACCTTGAGTGCTGCCGCCGTCTCCACATCGGCGCCTGTCCAAAGCATCACCAGCAGGGTTAGCAGCTCTGCAATCGCGTCCAGATCTGGCGCCGGCTGGTTCAGGGCCTTATCGAGACCGTGGGTGAGCCGGCCATGCAGTGATGCCGCTTCGGAAAGCGTCAGGTCGTCGAACCGCCACCCGAAGTCCTGAGCCAGCATCACGGTCTGCTGCTGCCGACCGATCGCCGCCAACGCCACGCTTGCGGCCGACCGGCGGGTATCGACGCAATCGGCTTCGATAAGATCCACCGCTGCTGGATCAAGAAATTCATCCGGCACGCCATCTGAAGTCTGATCCTTATTCCCGACTTCCAGTCGGCGCGAGATGCGGGAGATCGGCGGCCTCAACTCCGGGTCCGAATCAGCCAGCATCGTTTGAATTTCGACGCGGCCGTGGCCGATCTCGATGTGGCCTTCACGGCTAAGCTCATCGTTACGCTTTCTTCGCAGTCCCAGTCTCTCGATCGGCGCACGCCAGGGACGGAACCCATAGGCACGCTGGACGAAGTACTGCCACGTGCGAAATTGATTGACGGCCCGTTCCGGGATTCCGGCCGGCTCAGCCAGCCGTCGTAGGCCCGCCGGCGGTGCCGTCACATTAATCAGATGTCCGGCCGGCCAGTACGTCATAGCCCTGAGCGCCTGGCTGGCCGGGTAAGCATCGTGAGGAGATACAAGCAGCGGTTTCACGAAGTTATGTCGGCTGTAGCGGGCGAGGCTGATGCGGGCCTTCACCACTCGGACTTCAGCCAGCAGATAGACCAGCGTCATCGCCGACCATGCTGGGCCGGCCGACTCGTCAACGGCCGAATGAAACATCAGCGCATACGCCGGATGGCGCGTCAGCCCTTTCCCGCTGAGCGGATTCTTCAGTTGGCCCGGCTTGCCCGATATTTCGGCCGGCAGAATATGAAACGCTGCACACGCCTCGCCGGACATCGCATGCTGATCAAGTTCGCTCAGCCACTCACAGACCCTCACCCATCGGTAAATGAGCTCGCGCTCGGCCGGCTCGAGGTCTTCTATCCAGGGCACCCGGCCGGCCAGAAGCCTGAATTGGCCGGCCCAGAACCGTAGTGCCCTTAGATCGGCCGGCCCTATCAACCAATGCAGCAGGGAGACCAGATCTCGTCTGCGTATGCCAGCCGGCCGCTGGGATGCCAATAACTCAAAGAGGCGTCGGACTGCCGGCGCTTTGTGGACCTGCACCGGCGAGGCCATTGTCAATCACGCTCTGTGCCGGCCGGCCCTGTAGGCCCGGCGGACAACTCGTTACTTGCAAGCGCCTCTTCACGTGCTGCGTCGCGAGACCTTTCTTTCTTGAACTCTCGAAGCGCCTTGTCCAGTTTGTTCAGATTGCGATCGGTCGCTGCTCTCCAAAGAGGGTTGTGCCGAGCCCTGTATTGCTCAATACACAACTCTGCGATTGCTGCCGGCACCATCCGATCATGGTCAGTCCGTCTCGGCGCTCGCAGGACGTGCACCAGGGCGGCAGGTGGCAGAAGCGCGAGCATTCGGAAGGCTTCTATGCCTGCAACGCACCGATACTCGGCAATCTCCTCGCCATCCCTGACCTTGGGAATGATCACCGGAGGGCAGACCCAGAGGTAATCCATCACCACCTGCTCCCCGACCTCGGATAGCGGTGCAATCGGGAGTGGGGTCAAATCGAGCGCGGCGACCAGAGATTCCAGCTTTGCATGCAGCCCAACGATCTGCCAGCGGGGGATCCAGGCACGCCTGAGACCGTCCTTCAAAACAGGAATAAGTTTGGTGCCCGGTGCTTCCCAGCCCATTCGAACTTGTCCGCCACGCCAGCTAGCCGGCAATCGAGCCCGATAGTAGCCCGACGGTCAAAAGTAAGCCAGCCTTTGGATTCCCATTTTTTGGCTATTAAGCGTCTTTATGTGGCACTAATCGCTAACACCATCGATCTCCGAAACGTACTGAGGCCATTGTTTTATATGGATTAATGACAAAGTACACCGATGGAGAACAATCAACATCGGATTGCGGTTTCGGTTTATGAGCCGACGAGCTGCCAGACTGCTCCACCCCGCACCAGGGCTGCTACGTCCGCAAACGGCAGACCAGCACTATAGCTTTCTCTGCCTCCTATCGCAAGACAATCGGCATGAGTCTCTGTAAATCAATGACTTGCCTCAGCCTCTGTGAGCTGCGGCGCGCAGTTTGCGCAAGCTGACTCAGACGCCAGATAGGCTTCCTCCACGACAAGTCGAATCTTCTGACCAACTGGGGCCCGCCAGGGGGTTCGCCCCCTATTCTGCGGACACTTCAAAGAAGCCCGGAAATGGGCGTAAGGAGTGTTTATGTCGAAGAGAAGTAAGTTCAGCCCTGACTTCAAGCGCGGGGCCGTGGAGCAGACGCGCCAGGCGGGCGTGAGCTGTGCCCAAGTCGCCCACGAGCTGGGGATTGGAGAGAACCTGCTGACGCGCTGGCGGCGTGAGGAAGACGCGGCAGGGGGAGTGGCCTTCGGCGGCTCCGGCCAGCCCCGGGGTGAAGAACTCGCCAAGCTGAAACGGGAGCTGGCGCGGGTCAAGAAGGAGCGTGATTTATTACGCGAAGCGGCAACGAACTTTGCCAAGGAATTACCGCGCGGTACTCGGTGATTCGACGTTGCCGCGCCGACTAACCTGTTCGGATGACGTGTCGCTGCATGAAAGTCTCGCCCAGTGGCTACTACGCATGGGAATCCCGCCAACCGACAGAGCGCCAGAAAGACAATGAGCGTCTGGCGAAACGCATGAAGGACATTCACACGGACAGTGGCGGCATGATCGGTGTCTTGCGTATGCGTGAAGATCTCCAGGCCGAAGGGGAGTCCATCAGCCGCAATCGCGTGACACGCCTGATGGGTC
>JBDNBC010000242.1:0-3871 GCA_039768115.1 Oceanococcaceae bacterium | reverse complement strand
TGAGGAGTGTCAGGCCTAGCATTTGTCCGGCGAAAAACAGGCCGCGGGTGAATACCAATGCCGGTTGTGTACCGATAACGTGTATGGCGGATTGGATCAAGCGCAGGCCTACTAACCATGAAACACACCATCCCCAACTCAGGAGTGCCTCGCTGTTATTGGCAAGGGCCAGCAAGGCCACCAGCAACAGAGGGAATGTCTCTACGCAGTTTTTATGCGCGTCATGAGCGCGCTGCACTATTGTGGGTTCAGTCGCAGGATGTGACCTTGGCCATACATTGGCGGGAGATCGGCGCAAAAGAACGAGGCTGGTTCGGTACATGAAAACGATGCCGACCAGAGCAGCGGTCAACAAGGCATAGATCGCCAGAGGTGTCAGTAATTGGGTTGGCAACATGGCTCGCAGAGTCAGAAGAGTGAGCCGGAAGATTGCCTCAGACATGCGGCTTACGACTTGGAGAAATCTGCTGCCGCTATTACCAGGGGCTTTGCCAAAGCCTAAAGCCGCGGCCTGCAATGCCGGCATCGCGGGCGCTGACACCGAACATGGTTTTGAACGCATTGCTGAAGTGCGAGGAATCGCTGAACCCGCCGTCCAGTGCTGCTTCGGTGAGAGAGCCCGTATTCCCCAGCTTGCGCATCGCGGCTCGAAACCGAACCCAATGTTGCACGCGCTTATAGCTCACACCCAGCTCGTTGAGGAAGAGGTGCTGAACCCGACTGGGTGATAGCTGCATGGCCGCGGCCAGCTCATTGAGATTCAGGTCGTCCTGCTCGCGAAGCTGGTGGCGCAGGGCCAGTTGCATCCGGTTGAACTGCCGCGGGGGCGTACCCAAGCTGTGCTCGAGTGCCGCACCGAGATCATTGATCAGCTCGGCCTCGGGCGTTTCGGGGGTTATCAGCTTCCGCAACGCGTGCTGCACCGCATCCAAATTGGCCAAATCCGCAAGGGGCGCCAGGCCTGGTGTGGGCTGCATGGCCTGCCAGTATGGCGCATAGATGTCGCTGTAGATCACCGCGCACCAACCCATCTGGGGGTCCAGCTCATGAGCCGTGCCGGCAGGAATCATAGCCGATTCATGTGCGGACCAGTCCTGGTCGGATGACAACCGCAACAAGAAGGGGCGCTCTAATGCAACCAAGGCGACATTGGCAGCGTGCGCATGGGATTGGCCGCGACCCAAGGGGCCAATAAACAACAAGCTACTCGGGCCAAACAGAACTAGAGGCGAAGCCGGGGTGAGCAATGGTCGGGAATCGAACGGATCGTTTATGACGGGTCCATTCTAATCTCCCAAGGGAATCTAAAAACTATTGTTTTAAGTCAGGCGGACATCGCCATTTCCTTCCACCGATGCCGCCGGTGCCACGCGTTCCTAACAACTTGCAAACGCGGGTCGCGCTACATTCTGGGAGTTTTTTAACGTAGCGCGAGGGCGAGGAAGACATGCGTGTGCTGATCATTGAGGATCACGATGACATTGCCGCCAACGTGGGGGATTTCCTCGCAGGCCGAGGTTGGGAGGTTGACTTCGCTGACACCGGTCCTCGAGGGCTGGCGCTCGCCAGGGAGGCGGGATTCGACGCGCTAATACTGGATTTGAATCTGCCCGGGTTTGACGGTCTCGAGCTTCTGGAGCGTCTTCGCGCTGACCCGAGTGCGGCGAGTTGTCATTCACCCGTACTGATGTTGACGGCACGCGATACGCTCGATGAACGGTTAACCGGATTTTCTTCGGGGGCCGACGATTACCTGGTCAAGCCGTTCGCATTGCAGGAAGTGGAGGCGCGCCTGCTCGCAATTACCCGGCGCATGGGCGGCAAAGCATTGCGCAGTGACATGCTTCGTTCGGCTGATCTCGTCATGAATATGCGCACCCTCGAAATCCGTCGTGGCGAGAAAACGCTTCATCTGAAACCGCGCGCCCGGCAATTGCTGGAGCTGCTGTTTCGAGCCGATGGCGCGGTGCTGTCACGCGCGCAGATTGAAGCCGCGATATGGGGGGATCAGCCACCCGATGGCGAGGCCCTACGTGTGCATATTCATGAGTTGCGCCGGACGATTGATGGTCCCGGCGATGTGCCTTTGCTGCACACCGTGCGCGGAGCGGGGTATCGGTTAGAGGTGCTTCCCCCATGCTGAGCCTGCAGACCCGCATTCTGCGGACCATGTTCGGGATGTTCGCCATCGGCATGGTGGTGTATCTGGGGGCTGTATCGCTTACTACCGAACGCATGGAGCGGTTCTATCTCGACCAGCAGGTGGGTGAGGACGTTACCTACCTGGCAGCGCGGATGCGTGAGAACACCGTCGAACCCTTGCCACAACTGGCTCGCGTCAGGGCATGGCTGGAATCGCCGGGCCGGGACGATCAGCCGCCGGCGGCCTTTGCTCGCCTGCCACTCGGCTCGACACACGCGGTGCGTTGGGAGGGGTCAAGCTTTCACGTTCAGCGTGTTGCGATCGACGATGGAACGTTGACGGTGGCGATGAATATTGATGCCAGTGAAGATCGAGAGCGGACGCTCTATGCAGCGCTGTATGGCGGCGGAGCGCTGCTGGTGGTGTTGCTTGTCGGCTTGATCCATCTGACCTCACGCCGGATTGCCCGGCCGATTCGCCAGTTGGCTGATGAGTTGCGCGCCAGCGGGACCGCTGCCATCACACCCGCGTTCGCGCCGCGCTATCGCGATGTGGAAGTGGAAACGATTGCGCGCGCACTGGATGGCTATATCGCCGAGCAGCAGCGCCAGCTCGAGCATGAGCGTCGGTTTGCTGCCGCAGCCAGTCATGAACTGCGCACTCCGCTCACCGTAATCCGGAGCAGTCTCGAACTGATCATGACGACGGCCCGCGATCTTCCCCTGGCCGTGGAGAAACCGCTACTCCGGGCCCAGCGGGCTGCAGACTCATTGGCACCTATTCTGGATGGGCTGCTCGCGCTGTCACGCCCGACAGATCTGGCGCAGCGACAGCATATCCGCCTGGATTCACTTGTTAAGGACTGGATTGCCGAACGGCCGGATGGGGAGAAGTCGCGCTTTCGGCTGAATCTGGCGCCTACGAATGTCCTGGTGCAGCCGGCTCATGTGCATGCCGTCGTCCAGAATCTGTTGCGCAACGCCCTGCGTCATGCCCCGCATGGTCCCATCGACGTGACGCTTGCGGGTGGAAACTTCACGGTACGCGATGTGGGCCCCGGATTTTCTGCGGCGTTACTTGATGAGGGCTTTGCTGCCGGACGAATCGGGCCCTCAAGTCAAGGTTTTGGTTTGGGGCTGTACATCGTCAGTGAAGTTCTCAGAGGCTACGGACTCACATGGTCGGCCCGCAATGCGGAACCGTCAGGCGCCGTCGTGCGTGTGGACTGGGGGCCGGCGCTGTCGTCTCCTGAGTCAGCGCCGCCGTCGGCAGATCGACGATAAGCGGACGCTAATGTCCTGCTGGGCAAACTGACGTCAAATTGGAATATGACGCCCCCGCCATGCCTACCAGTGAGGAACTCAACCGCAGCGGCCGTGTGATCCGTCACCGTTCGGTTCGATCTATGCGCTTGCTTCGGGCCCTTCGGGGTGCTGTTGTCATGTCTTTTCTCAGCTTTCTCTACGGCTGTGCGAGTTGGGGGGTTGAACCCTGGGAGCGCGATATCCATGCCCGTGCCGAGATGGCGCTGGATGCAGACGCGATCACCGACGGACTCGATGACCACATTTATTTCTCCAAAGAATCGTCGAGTGGCGGTCGCGGGTTCGGAGGAGGTGGCTGTGGCTGCAACTGAGAGCAAACCGATGGCCACGCCGCGAAGTACGCTGTCCCGCATCGCCCGCAATGTCCTCGGGTCGGCGGCCGCGGCCGCCCCCCCGCGCGCCC
>JBDNBC010000241.1:0-3532 GCA_039768115.1 Oceanococcaceae bacterium | reverse complement strand
GCGCTGCGGCCTGCGCCAGTAATCGGCCGTTCACAGCCTGCAAGGTGATCATGTCATCGGCAACAAAGTGATGGCCGCGTTGCAGCAGCGCCAGCGCGAGGCGGCTTTTGCCACTCCCCGGGGCGCCACAGATCACCACGCCACAGCCCTGCACACAGACCAGCGTGGCGTGGTGGTGAGTCGAGGTCAGGAGCTAGAGCCCACGTGTTGGTCAGCGATGAGGGCATGTAGCTCGGCGGGGTCATCGCAGGCGCGCAGCGCGGCGACCGCGGTGTCGTCCTGGCACAGGGCGGCGATGCCGGCTAGCAGGTGCAAATGCTCATTGCCGGCGTCCTTGGGTACGATCAGGCCAAATAGCAGGTCCACGCCCTGGCGGTCGATGGACTCGAAATCAATGGCGGTGGGCAGCTTGAGCACGGCGCCTACTGAGCGGGTCAAGCCCTCGATGCGCCCATGCGGGATGCCGACGCCTGAACCCAGCCCGGTGCTTCCGAGTTTCTCGCGGCTGATCAGCGCGGCGAAAATGTCGCGCGACGCGCATTCGGGGCATTGGCGGGCCAGCAGGTGGGATAGCTCCTCCAACGCACGCTTCTTGCTGTTGACGTCAGTGGCGATGGCGACGGCGTCGACAGCGATGATATCGGCCAGTTTCATGATGATTCTTGTCCCCTAAAACGCAAAACGGCGGGTACTGCCCGCCGCTGCTCCATGCCAGTGCCGGCAGTGCCCCCATTGTACGGGGGCGGCACTGCCGGCGTGCGCATGGTGGTCAGAGTTCGCCGGCGTCGGCGGCCATCTTCAGTCCTTCACGCGCGTGGTGGTCTTTCAGCTTTTCCTTATATTTGGAGGTCTGTCGATCCAGCTTGTCGACCAGCTTGTCGATTGCGGAGTACATATTTTCGCAGGTGGCCTCGGCGTGCAGATTGGCACCCCGCGCATGCAGCGTGGCTTCGGCCTTGTGGCCGCTTTTTTCCACGGTCAGGATCACGTTTGCGTCGATCATGTCGTCGGAGTGACGCTCAATTCGCCCCAGCTTATCGATGACATAGTTGCGCATGGCATCGGTGAGGTCGACGTGGTGGCCCGTGATATTCAGATTCATGTACGACTCCTTACAGCGATCCCGCAGGACCGGTTGGTGATCGGCGAAGCCAAGTGACCCGGAGGTCGGCTCCGCCGGGTTTGTCGACCGGGCCCAGGGCCGGGTCGAGCAATTACTGACGCACGCGGCGTTCGTGCGTGGGGGGGATGTTCAGGGTTTCGCGATACTTGGCGATGGTGCGACGGGCAACGGTTACGCCCTTGTCCTGCAACATCTGCGCCAGCCGGGCATCGCTCAGCGGCTTGGCCGGGCTTTCCCCGCCCACAAAGCGTTTGATCATGGCCTGGATGGCCGTGGCTGAGCATGTCCCTCCTTCCGCCTGACTTACAGCGCTCGAGAAAAAAAACTTCAGCTCATAAAGACCGCGGGGCGTGTGCATGTACTTGCTGGCCGTGGCCCGCGAGACTGTGGACTCGTGCAGGCCAACCCGCTCAGCAATGTCGCGCAATACCAGCGGTTTCATCGCTTCGGGCCCATATTCCAGAAAACCCCGTTGCAGGTCAACGATCTGCTGGCCCACCCGCAGCAGGGTGTCGTTGCGGCTGCGCAGGGCGTGCAGAAAGTGCCGCGCTTCCGCCAGATGCTGCTTGAGGGTCTGCTGCTCCGCACTGGCGTCGCCGCGGCGAACGTAGGATTGATAATCGCGATTAATGCGGATCCGTGGTGCAATTTCGGGGTTGAGGTGGACTTCCCACACGTCGCCCCGCTTGCGTACGAACAAGTCGGGGGAGACATACTGACTTTCGTGATCCGAGAACGCCGTGCCCGGCTGCGGTTGCAAGCGCCGGATTCGCGCCAGTGCAGCTTCGAGGGCATCGGCCTCGACGCCCAGTTGACGTGCCAGCAATGACACGGGGGTCCGGGCCAGCGCGGTCAGATGGTCGTCGACCAGATGCAGTGCCAGATCACGAGTCGCATCCGCCGGCTGCAGGCGCAGTTGCAATTGCAGACATTCGCCGAGGTCACGCGCGCCAACGCCTGGCGGGTCGCACTGCTGAAGGGCGCGCAATGCGCGGTCAACGGTCGCCGGAGTCACCCCGGCGCTGCGGGTGATGTCCTCGACCAGCGCGGGATAATCGGGCACATAGCCGCGCCCATCCAGGGCGTCCAGCAGATACGCCGCGGCTTGCTGCTCGGCCGGTGTCATTCCGGCCAGCTGCAGCTGCTCGAGCACATGGCCATGCAGATCGGTGGCCGCGGTCATGGAGGCCTGACGGAAATCCTGGAGGGCCTGCTGCGCTTCGCTATCCTGGCCGCCGCCGCTGTATACGTCGTTCCAGGAAAAATCTTCGTCGATTTCGCCGGGGATGTTGTCGGCCACCGAGTCGCGTTCATCGGCATTGGCGCGCTCGTCCTCGGTCTGGCGACTGCCACGGGCGTCATCGAGCCCACCATTGACATGGTCGTCCTGGCCATCGGCGGTATCTGGCCGCTCGTCGGTGCCGCCGCCATCGCCGTCGTCGTCGGGCTCGAGCATCAGGTTGCTGTCGAGCGCATCCTGAATCTCTGCCTGCAAGTCGATCGACGCCATCTGCAGCAGCTTGATCGCTTGCTGCAGCGCAGGTGTCATCGACAGGCTGTGTCCCATTTTCAGGGACAGGGCATTTTTCATCGCAATCGGAGCAGGGAAACTGGCAAGATTATTGCATCGCTCCAGGAAAACCACATTGGCGCCAGATTTCGTAGCTCATGACGGCGGCGGCGTTGGACAGATTCAGGCTGCGACTGTCCGGGCACATTGGCAGACGAAGCTGCCGGGCTGGCGGGAATTCGGCGCGAAATGCGGCGGGCAGGCCGGCGGTTTCCTGGCCGAGTACCAGCATGTCCCCGGGAGCGAAGGCGAAATCGTGGAAGGATCGCCGTGCATGACGGGTGGCGATCACGATGCGCTCGTCGGCCATGGGCACCGTGGTCCGCAAGGCGGCCCAGTCGCGGTGAATCTGCACCCGGGCGTACTCGTGATAATCGAGCCCGGCGCGGCGCAGGCGTTTGTCATCCAGTGCGAAACCCAGCGGCTCGATCAGGTGCAGCGCGGCACCATGATTGGCGCACAGCCGAATGATGTTGCCGGTATTGCCCGGAATTTCCGGGGCGTAGAGCACCAGATGCAGCCAGCTCATCGGCGCTCAGCTCGCGCCCGGCGTGGTGCCGATAGCCGCCGCGCCGAGTCCCAGCGCGCTGCCCAACAGGATTATCAGCACCGCCGCCGCCAGGATATGCACGATCAACAGGGGGCGCGGCGTTCGCTTCTGCTTGCGACGGGCGCCGAACATCATCGCGCCCGTGGCCACGGTGACCACCAGGCCAACCAGCTGCGGCAATCCGAAGGCGCCATCCGGGGCAAATTGCAGCAGTAGCAGCCCCAGCAGCAGCATCGCCAGCCCGCCGTGCGCCAGCACGGCCGGTTCGGCCGGGTGGAGGTGGCCGCGC
>JBDNBC010000240.1:0-4116 GCA_039768115.1 Oceanococcaceae bacterium | reverse complement strand
ATGAAGACCGAGGTATTCGTGCTAAGTGCGTTGTCTTACTACGCAATATAACAACGCTTGTGGATGCGTGCAAGGCGGTACATCCACAAACCGCTGAAGCGATACTCGGCGGGGCGTTTTGCCCCGCCGAATCGTGTTTCAGAACTGATATTTGACGAAGAAGCCGAGGTTGTCGCGGTCAGCGAGCAGGTTGTTGCGCCCGGCGCCCCCAAAGAGGTTGTAGACGATGCTCACTGACATGGCCTTCTCGTAGCGGAACTCAAGAATCGATGTCAGCGAGTACCGTCCCTCTACGAAGTTGAAGTTTGGCGCGGGTGAATTGCCGATGATGTCGTGCTGCCACAAGAACAGCGGCGCAATGCTGATCGAGGGTAAGACCGACTCGTAAAGGATGCGACTGACGATCCGGTAGCCGCCCGAAAACGCATTGGCAAACGAATGGCGCGACGCTTGATAGGGATTGAAACGGATGCCATCGGGGCCGACGGTACAGGCTGGATTTGTTGAACACGCCAATCTTGATCCGTCGGCGCCGCTGCCTTCTGCGCCGGCGCTGGCGTGGGTATAAGCGGTCAGGGGGCCTTCGATCTGCAACTTGTCGAAGTCAGGAAAATCGAGAACGTGCATCGCCGCGGCCTCGTAGGCAAACAGCACCTGGTCGGCGCCTATCCAGTTTTCAGACGCGCCATACAGGCGGGTAGCCCCAAGCGTGTATTGCAGCGCGTTGGACCGGATATAGCCCTTGATGCGGCTGTTCGGTGGGTTCTCGCCCAGCGTGCCGCCGCGGTAGGGGATGATGAAATTGGGGAACGAGCGCGCCGCGTTCGGCACCCCCGCCAGCAGCAGGAACACGGTGTCCTGGTAAGGCGTTTCGCCGTTGGCATCCACGAAGTTGCCATTGTCATAGACGATGACTTGTCCGGTGGTGTTTTGCCCCGTCACCGTCTGGTTGCCGGTGCTGTTTTCGCCAAACGACAGCGCCGCCGCGGTCCCCGCGCATCGCACCGTGTCCGGGGTGCAGCTGGCGAGCGTGGTTCCTTGGGCGGCGAAGCCAAGATCGACCACCGACACCTGTAACGGCAGATTGGGTCGATAGGCGACTTCGCCTTGCAAGGCGTATTGCCCGAACGTGGTGTTGAAGCTCAACCCAAACAGCTGAATGTCTTCGGGGTAGGTGAGCTGCACCTTGGCGCTGTCGAAGGGGACGATCTCGCTCAGCGGCCTGCCGGGCTGGAACACCAGAAGGTTGGCGACCCCGGTAACGGCGTCCAGCGGCGTGTCGTCGACGCCGATCTGTCCCAGAAGTGCCGGGCGCTGTGCCAATACGCTGGCGAAATCGACGACGGCCTGGACGACACCCGGCGTGTACTCGGTCAGCGAAAGGTTGGGGCAGAGGGTCAGAATTTCGAAGGTGTTCAGCGCGTCCCGATTTTGTGGATTGCCTGCGGCCCGCATGCAGCTTGCGTTGGCCGAATAGACATCGACGTAGGGGAGCCGGGAGTGATAGTTCATGAAGTACGCGCCGAACTGCGTCCCGTTGTTCAGATCCTCGGCATAGTATTCAAGGCTAAAGCCGTATTGCCCCGCGCTGTCGGGTTCGTCGTCCCGTTCGCGACCGATGGTCAGCGTGGTTCGCGCCACCAGGCCCAGCGGATTGGCCAGACGCCGGCCCAGTTTGTCGAAGTCGTCCGGCGCGGAGCCGAAACTGGCGTTGAGCACGTCCTCGCCCAGATTGTTGACGCCCAGGTCGATGAAGGACATAAACGACCCTGGTGGCGGAATGTCCACGGGCTGCCATTCGAGCTGATAAAAGGCGGTGAACGCCAGGTTGGTCGAGAACGCCGTGGACATGCTGATCATGTTGACGGGGACGTACAGGTCCTCCAGCAGCGCATTGCCCAGACGGAAAATATTGTTGGCGTTGACCGGGTTGGCCTGGCTGAGGCTGTTGAGAATCGTGACCGTGCTCTCGCCCCAGTTGACGACCTGACGCCCGAGCCGGAACACCACTTGTTGCCCGGCCACATCGACAGGCTTGGTGAGGTGCACATCGAGCAGGTCGTAGAACCGGAACTCGTCGGCGATTTCGTCAGAGCGCTCCTGCCGTACCAACGCGCCGCGGCCGAGCGTGGCCGGAAAGTAGCGGTTGGCAAAGGGATCGCCCCGGGTCAGCACCGATTCGAAGTTCTCCGGCGTCACCTTGTTCGGGTGGGTTTCCGTGAAGTTGTAGTTGACCGGGTCATAGACGCCGCGGCCGCGCACGAACAATTCGTAGTCCCGCCAACGCAGCTTGACGTCGTTGTTGAGGACAAACGGCGCTTGCGTGACGTCGCCCTTGTCGTAGTTGAGGTTGCCATCGTCGAAATTCATCGAGCCCTGGCCGGGGGCGTCGCGAAGCCGAGCCGCTGGGTAGTCCTGCTCGCGGACGACCCCCTGGCAGAGTTGGAAGATTCCCTGACAGACGTCGGGGTTGATGTTCGATTTTCCGACCAGATCATTGGAGCGACTCTCAATCCGGAACTGCACCCCGGCAGTCAATGAATTGTTCGAGATCGCTTCAAGCTCCTCCCCAAACAGTTGGAAGCGGTAGATGCCCGCTTCGGCCGGACTACAAAAAGCAAACACGTACACCATGGACACGGCTAATAGCAATTGGGTCCGCATGTTCTCCCTCCAGTGCTTGATGCCCTTTGCCATCGTCTGCACCTGAAGATGCGGATCGCGGTTTAGGCTTGTCGTAAAGCGACTTTTTTAAACACCAGGCCACTGCAGTGCAGGGCCTGGTACCGGCATGCTTTTGTGAATCAGTGCGGGTGTTCCATGGCTGGGCCGCCCACTCCTGTCCCGATTTACTTTGCGGCGCGCCTCTGAACGGACGTGGCCTCGAAGTAGGCATCGTCAAACTCCAGCGAGGCGTCGGTGGGCTTGTCTTCGTTGGCCATTGCCGTCACGAAATAACGACCGCTGTCAAAGTGATAAACCACTTCGGGCACGGAGGTCGTCGTCAGCACATTGCTCGCCGAGATCAGGTGACCTTCCTGCAACTGCATCAGCTCGCCCTGATGGTCGTAGTTGTCCCGCGCAAAGATCGACCAGCTGTCTTCGTCGATATAGAAGACGATTTTCTTGAAGGTATGACGCAGGTCCGATTTGTTCTCTGCTTCTACCACCCACGCCCGGTGCAGTTCGAAGCGCGGCAGTTCGGGGTTCACATGCTGGGGGTGGGCAATATCGTCGTACTTGATGGTGTTGCCCGCGATGCGATGCGAGTTGTACGGCATGAACATTTCCCGCTTGCCCACCAGTTTCCAGGTAAACCGCTCGAGCACCCCGTTGAACATGTCCACCTGATCATAGAACTGGTGGCCATCGGTGCCCTCGTAGGGGTTGTCGCAGCACACGGCCGGCGCACGCCGGATGCGCTTGAGCGCGGGGGCGTACAGCCAGGCCGCGCGCCCTTCGGGGCCGGTGCCGGCCTTCTCGTGCGCCACGATGAAGGTGCCGGCCAGACGCGGCGGCGACAGGGTTTCCGACACGTACTTGATCAAGGGGATGCCGGGCTTCAGCTCCACAGGTGGGTCAAGCGTCAGGTTTCCATAATAGAAGTTCACGTCTTCGACGATTTTCGTGAGGGTGAAACTCCCATCGAGCTGCACGATCATCTGGTTGTTGTATCGGCGGGCCGTTGTCCCGCGGTACTTCAACTTGTGATTCCAGATGGCCTCCGCGCCAGACTGCGGAATGGGAAACGGAATTCCGAGCGTTGCGCCACTCGGGAAGTCGACGCCTTCAAGCGTGGCGGTCGTTGCGTTGGCAACCGTTGCGTCGAGAATCTCTTGGGGGAACGTTGCGTTCCGATGCGTTGGATAGACATTCATCTTGTAGCTGTCGGGATAACGCTTCAGTAATTCGCTGTGCCCGGCCGTCAGGTTCTCGGCGTACTGCGCCATATTGGCGGCGGTAATGGTGAACACCGGTTTCTCAGCGTCGATTTTCGGATTGGTCGGCCAGAAATCCTTCAGCGGGCCACTCTGCGACATCGGTGTCCATTCAGGAATGGTGCCCGCCTTGTTTCCCGCCTTTTCGGCGCCTACGGGTGTCAGATCTTGGGTCAGT
>JBDNBC010000239.1:0-7176 GCA_039768115.1 Oceanococcaceae bacterium | reverse complement strand
GCGTTTTCGATGGACTTGCGGGTGATGATGTCGCGGTGCTTGATGTCGGTTTCGACAGCGAGCACCAGGGTCGCCGCGCTGGCGGCAACCGAATCGGCCTTGGCCGGGTCCGGGTTGGCCAGCTGCGACGAGCCGAGCAGGCTCATGCCCAGGGCCTCAAACGAGGATGACATCGTGTTGGCCGTGTACATACCGCCGCAGGCGCCAAAGCTCGGGCACGCATTGCGCTCGATGCCACGAAAATCCTCTTCATCCATGCTGCCGGCCGAGAAGCTGCCGACCGCCTCAAACGGCGACACGATGGTCAGTGCCTGGCCCTTCCAGCAGCCCGGCTTGATCGTCCCGCCGTAGCAGAAGATACCCGGCACATTCATTCGCGCCAGGGCGATCATGCTGCCCGGCATGTTCTTGTCGCAGCCGCCCACGCACAGCACGCCATCCATCCACTGCGACTGGACCGCCGTTTCAATCGAGTCGGCAATGACCTCGCGGGATACCAGCGAGAACTTCATGCCCTCGGTGCCCATCGAGATGCCGTCGGTCACGGTCGGAAAGCCGAACATTTGCGCCATGCCGCCGTGCACGTGCACCGCCTCGGCAGCCCGCTCCGCCAGCGGGCCCAGCCCGGCATTGCAGGGATTCATGGTCGAATGCCCGTTAGCAATGCCGATGATCGGCTTCTGCCAGTCGGCATCGGTGAACCCCACCGCGCGCAACATCGCGCGGTTGGGAGACCGGGCCACCCCGGCAGTAATGGTTTGGCTACGACGATTGGCCGCCATGGAGATCCCCTGGAATGTGGGCGCGAACAGCGCAAAAACGGGCGGATGACGACATCGCGGCGCGACGCCCGCCGTCATCCCGCCGCGCAGTGTAGCGGGGGACGGCAATCAGCCGTGCGCGGAACGTGTATGCGCCTGCCGCAGACTCGCGCAGTAGACCTGCATGAGAGCGGCCACACCTTGCGCATCCGCCTCCGTGAAACGGGCTGACCGGGTGCTATCGATGTCCCAGACCCCGTGCACCACAGCCCCGTCCACAATCGGCACCACCAGTTCGCTTGCCGAGGCGCTGTCGCAGGCAATGTGCCCGGGGAAGGCGTGCACGTCGGCGACCCGTTGCACCTCAAGAGTTTGCATCGCCCGGCCACACACGCCCGCCCCATTGGCGATCCGGGTACAGGCCGGCTTGCCCTGGAACGGACCCAGAATCAGCGCATCGGCTCGCCAGAAATAAATGCCCACCCAACTGATGTCGGGCAGGCTCTGCCAGCACAGCGCCGCCAGATTGGCGGCATTGGCCACCGGGTCGGTCTCGCCCTCAAGCAAGGCCCGGGCCTGCGCGAGCAGCAGGTCGTAGTCGGTCGGGGCGACGGCGGCCGCCGCGTCGGTAAAGGTGTGATGCATATCGCTATTGAACGTCGCCGCATCGACCAGCGCAAGCGCCTCAGCCTCCGTCGGCCGTGGGGCCCGACACCGCCAGACCCCGGCCGGCGGGATGACGCGCCAGTGACCAGAACCGGTGGATCAGCAATGCAGCGGCGACCGCCAGGCCTGCCGTGAACGCCCACCAGATTCCGTTGGCTGGCGCCGCGCGGACAAAGGTGAGATAGAGCATCAGCGGTATGGACACCCCGCCATAGGCAGCCAGCGTCAGCACCATCACCTCACGCGTGCGGTGCAGGCCGCGCAGGGCCGCTGCGTGAATGGCCTGCATGGCATCAGCCAGGTGAAAAATGGCCGCCCAGAGCATAAACACCGCTCCAAAGGCGCGAACGTCAGGCGCCGTCGTGAACAGGTCGACCAGGGCCGAGCCGAAGACGACAAACACGATGCTGACCACACTGGCCAGCAGCAGCCCTGCGATCACACCGAGCCTGGCGGTCAGGCGCAGGGCGTCCATATCCCCGGCCCCGAGAGCACGACTGACCAGTACCGCCGTGGCCTGGCCGATCCCCACCTGCATCATGAACACCATGGCGGCCAGGCTGACGGCAATCTGGTGAGCGCCTACGGCGGCCGTCCCGTAGCGCGCCATCAACAGGCCACCGAGCGCAAACAGACTGCTTTCGGCCAGCAAGGCGAAGCCAATGGGCAGCCCCAAACGCGCAAAGTCTCGCGCCGCTGCCGCCGATGATGGCGTGGCGTCACCGCCCTCACCGTTTAGCGGCAGTGCTGACACCCAGCCGAAACGCAGATCCTGGGTCCGCCGATGCCGGCGGACCGTTCGCCACAGGGCGGCGGCCAGCAACAGTTGAATCAGGGCGGTCGCGATCCCGCAGCCCGCAGCGCCCAGCGCGGGCACCGGCCCGATGCCATTCACCAGCGCGATATCCAGCGGGACGTTCAGCAGCAGCGCCAGTCCACCCCACCACATGGCGGGACGGGAGATGCTGTGCGCCTCCAGTACATTGCGCAGCACGAAGAACAGGCCGAGAAACGGCAGGCCGGCACTGGCGGTGTGCAGATACCGGCGCATCTCGGCCGCCACCTGCGCATCGGGCGCGATGGCCTGCGCTACGGGAGCGGCCAGACATTGCAGCAACACCATAAGCCCGATCCAGCATCCCAGCGCCAGCCGGGCCGCGCCGCCAATCCAGGCGCTGCGTTGATGCAACGCTACACCTGCTCCCAGCTGCCGAGCCATGGCGGGCGCAATGGCCAAACACAGCCCCATCAACAAGTTATAGCCCGGCATGATCACCGCCGAGCCCAGCGACACCCCGGCCAGCGCTTCCGCTGAAAAGCGGCCGGCGACCAGGGTGTCGGTTAGCACCATCCCCAGAAACGCCGCCTGGGCGAGCACCATGGGCCATGCCAGCCGCAGTAACTCGCGCAGGCGCTCGCGCGGGCTCAGCGGCAGGTGGGAATCCACCCCCGTGGGGGCCGCGGGACTGCTAGCATCCGCGCTCATTTGGCTGCGATGGAAACGCTCATGGCCGCGCACGATACGCCCAATGATCTGCTCTGCGTACAGGTCACGGTGCCGCACGAGCAGGCGGCAGAACTAGCCCATGCACTCGTGGATGAGGCGCTGGCAGCCTGCGTTCAGCAACTGGCGGTGAATAGCGTCTACCGTTGGGATGACTCCATCGACAGCGCCGCGGAAACCTTGCTCCTGATCAAGACCACGCAGGCCCGCTACACGGCTCTGGTTGCTCGGCTGCGCGTGAGCCACCCGTATGACGTGCCGGAGATTCTGGCGCTGCCCGTGGCTCATGCCGATCCGGATTACACCGCCTGGGTTCGCGCCAGCGTGGAGCCGCGCTCGTGATGCGCGTCGCGTGGATTGTCGCCGGCGCTTTCGCGCTGGCACTGGGCGTGTACCTGCAACAGCAGACGCCGGCAGCACCTTCAGCCGCGCGTCCGGACTGGGCCTTGCCCGACCAGACCGGCACGCTGCGCCAGGCCGCAGAGTTTGACGGGCGCTGGCAGCTGGTCAATTTCTGGGCCAGCTGGTGTCCGCCCTGCATCGAGGAAATCCCGTTACTGATCGACGCGCAATCCCGCTATCCCGAACTGGTGCTGCTCGGTCCGGCCCTGGATCGCATTGAAGCCGCGCAGGCCGCCGCCGAGCGACTGGGCATCACCTACCCCGTGTTGTTTGGCGACCTTGGCGTCAGCGACTGGATGACAGCGCTGGGCGATACCCGCGGCGCTCTGCCGTTTTCAGTGCTGATTGATCCGGATGGGATCATCCGCGAGCGGCACTGGGGCGCGCTCACTGAGGAGCAACTCGATGAATGGTTACGGCCACTGGCGGGCTGATGGCGCGGGCGGCTTTTCGCATTAAATAGCGAATTGCCGGATTTTAGATGACATTTCTCGTCACAATCGCTACAGTTTGGCCTCAATCGGGATACTTAATCGCGGCATAGCGCATGCGCCTCATTCAGCTCATTCATGGCCCCAATCTCAATCGCCTGGGGCGACGTGAGCCTGGCATCTACGGCCATGTCACGCTTGAGGCCATTAACCAGCGGTTGCAAGCGCGGGCCGCGAACGCCGGCATGACCCTCAACTGTCTGCAGGCCAACAGCGAAGGCGCGCTGATCGACGCGGTCCATGGCGCCGCTGACCGGGGTGCAGAGTTCCTGATCATGAACCCCGGCGGCTACACCCACCCCAGCGTAGCGCTGCGCGACGCCGTACTGGCGGTCAATCTGCCGCTAGTCGAAGTGCACTTGTCGAATGTGCATGCGCGCGAGGCTTTTCGTCGCCACTCGTATTTTTCTGACATCGCGGTCGGGGTCATATGCGGACTCGGGGATTTCGGCTATGACGCCGCCCTGGATTTTGCATTGGCCCGGCTGTCCCTTTCCTCCCCCCAGGCGTCAGCGGATTCTGACGTCAAGAGTTGATTGCCCATGGATATTCGCAAAATCAAGAAGCTCATCGAGGTCGTGGAAGACTCCGACGTAGCCGAACTGGAAATCTCCACCAGCGACGAAACGATTCGCATCGCCCGCTTCGGCAGTGGCGCCCCGCAGGTGACCTATGCCCCGGCCGCGCCGCCGCCGGCCGTGAGCGCCAGCCCAGCTCCCACCGACGGTCCTGCCACGCCCTCGCCCGCTCCGGCAGCCAAGGGAACGACGGTTCGCGCGCCGATGGTCGGGACCTTCTATCGCTGCCCGTCGCCGGGTGCGAGCAGCTTCGTTGAGGTGGGCCAGACGGTCGCCGCAGGGCAAACCCTGTGCATCATCGAAGCGATGAAGATGCTCAACCAGATCGAATCCCCGTGTTCGGGGACCGTACGCGAAATTCTTGTGGAGAACGAACAACCCGTCGAATACGACGAGCCGCTGTTCGTCATCGAGTGATGCAGACCATTCAGAAAGTCCTGATTGCCAATCGGGGCGAAATTGCGTTGCGCATTCACCGGGCCTGCCGCGAGCTGGGCCTGAAAACGGTGGCCGTGTTTTCCACCGCTGACCGGGAACAGAAGCACGTGCTGCTTGCGGACGAAGCGGTGTGCATTGGCCCACCACCGGCGACCCGCAGTTACCTGAACATGCCGGCCATCATTGCCGCCGCCGAAGTCACCGGCGCGGATGCCATCCACCCCGGCTTCGGCTTTCTCTCGGAAAACGCCGACTTTGCCGAATCGGTGACCCGCAGCGGCTTCATCTTCATCGGCCCGCGGGCGGACACCATCGCCCTCATGGGCGATAAGACCGAAGCCAAAGCCGCGATGATTGCGGCCGGAGTGCCCTGTGTACCCGGCTCTGTCGGCGCGCTGGGCGATGACCCGGACGAATGGTTAGAGATCGCCGCCGAGATCGGCTACCCGGTCCTGGTCAAGGCCTCGGCCGGCGGCGGCGGGCGCGGCATGCACGTGGTGCATCAACCCGATCAGCTCAAGGACGCCATCGGGCTGGCACGGCAGGAAGCCGCTACGGCCTTCGGCAACCCGGCCGTGTTCCTCGAGCGTTTTCTGACCCGGCCGCGGCACATCGAGTTTCAGGTGCTCTGCGATACCCACGGCCACGCCATTCACCTGGGCGAGCGCGATTGCTCACTGCAGCGCCGCCATCAGAAGGTGGTCGAGGAAAGTCCGGCGCCCGGGATTACCGACGAGCAGCGACAGCGGATAGGCGCGCTGTGCGTGAAGGCCTGCAAGGACATCGACTATGTCGGCGCCGGCACCTTCGAGTTTCTCTACGAAGACGGCGAATTCTTCTTCATCGAGATGAACACCCGCATCCAGGTCGAACATCCGGTCACGGAAGCGGTCACCGGCATTGATCTGGTGCGTGCACAGATCGAGATCGCCGACGGCCAGACCCTGCGCTACCGGCAAGAGGACGTGCGCTGGTGGGGTCATGCCATCGAATGCCGCTTGAATGCGGAAGACCCCTTCCGCTTCACCCCGTCCCCCGGCGAGGTCACCAAGGTGCATTGGCCGGGCGGGCCGGGCGTTCGCGTGGATTCGCATGTGTATCGCGGCTATCGCATTCCGCCGCATTACGATTCGATGATCAGCAAGATCATTGTTCACGGCAACAACCGGGATATCGCGCTGGCACGGGTGCGGGGCGCGCTCGATGAACTGGTCATTGAGGGTGTCAAGACCAACCGCGCCCTGCACCGCAAGATCATGTCCGACCCGGCATTTCAGCGCGGCGGGGTCAGCATTCACCATCTCGAAGCTCGGCTCAACGAATGGCAGGCGGATGACTGAGTGGCAGGAGCTGACGCTCCGAACCGCTCACCCGGAAGCCCTGGGCGAAATTCTCGAGGCCTGCGGCGCGCTCGCGGTGACCTTCAAAGACGCGGCCGACGATCCGGTACTCGAGCCGCTGCCCGGGCAGACGCCGCTCTGGCCCGATACCCTCGTGGTGGGCCTGTTCGATGGCACCGACAACCGGGCGCAGATCGAGGAATCACTGCACCGCGGCGGCGGCGAATGGATTGTCGGCGCCCACTGGGATGAACTTCCGGAACAGGTCTGGGAGCGGGCCTGGCTTGCGCACTTTCGACCGATGAATTTCGGTGATCGCTTGCGCGTGGCGCCTCATGATGCGACGGTCCCCGACGACGGGCGCGTCACTCTGCGCCTGGATCCGGGCCTGGCGTTTGGCACCGGAACTCACCCCACGACCGCGCTCTGTCTGCACTGGCTGGGTTCGCAGGATCTGCGGGGACGGCGGGTCCTCGACTATGGCTGTGGTTCGGGAATTCTGGCCGTCGCTAGCGCCCGGCTCGGTGCCATACCCGTAGTGGCCTGCGATATCGATCCCCAGGCCGAGCAAGCCACCCGTGACAACGCGCTGCGCAACGGAGTGGATGTCCGCATCGTGCCGTGCATCGCGCCCGTCGCCACACCCTTCGACATCGTGATCGCCAATATCCTGGCCGGCACCCTCATTTCTCTGGCGGATCCCCTGGTCGCGCGGCTGCAACGCGGGGGCCAGCTGCTGCTGTCGGGCCTGCTCTGCGCCCAGGCTGCCGCCGTTCGGGCCGCCTATCCGGCCCTGGATTTCACCGAGCTGACCCAGGACGGATGGAGCCTTCTGGTCGGCGTCCATAAATCCCACGACTAGACTTTCCTCCCGCAATCCTTATCATTGCGCGGCTTCCGACTTGATCCGTGCGATCTCCAGCCATGGCCGATGCGGTACCGCAGTCCTTGCCCCAACCCGTGATTCCCCTGAGCCATCATGTGGAACAGTGTGTG
>JBDNBC010000238.1:0-3406 GCA_039768115.1 Oceanococcaceae bacterium | reverse complement strand
GCGCCATCGCGCTCGAACAGGGAGATGTCTTCGGCATGCAGGGAGGAGGTCTTGGCGCCGGTGTCCAGTTTGGCCTTGAGTGGGATCTCACCGGGCAGCAACCGCACTTTTTCCACCCAGCCGGCCGGCTCGACCGGGCCGGTTTCTGCCGCGCCGCCAAGCGCAAGGGGGCTGGCGCTGCCGAGCACCGCCAGCAGCAGCATCCGCACGCCGATCCGACGCGCCCGGCGCGCGTGCTGGCGGCAACGCATATCAGAGGAAATCCCTGGGGTCGGCATGTCAATAGTCCTTGCGTGCTGTGGCGTGTCCGGCATCCGACCGGTGGGCCGGGCCAGGATGCCCGCCCTTTTATACTGGGCGAATGTTAAAGCATCGAATTGTCCTGCCCGCCAAGTTGCGCCCGACGGTCATTGGACGCCGGCGCGATCGGCTGCCACAACAGGCAAGTATCGGCCGAATCCTGCTGTTGACCGCGGGCATCGTTTTCAGCCCGGCAACCCTTGCGGTGAACGAGACGGACGACGCCATCACCAGCGACCCGCCGCTACAGATCACCGACGAGGCCGCTCCGCCGCTCCCGACCCACGGCCCCTTCGAATTGCTCGACAGCACGGTGCCGCCTGGCGAGATACGGCGCCTAGCCTGGCGTACCGGTTTTGGCTACGGACTGACCGATGACCCGACGCCCGTGCTGGTAGCGCATGGCAAGAAGCCAGGGGAGGTCATCTGTCTGACGGCCGCTATTCATGGCGATGAGTTGAATGGTATCGAGGTGGTACGCCGCGTCATGGGCAGCCTGGATCCCGCGCAGATGTCGGGGACTATCATCGGCGTCCCGATCGTCAACGTGCATGGTTTTCAGCGGCGCAGCCGCTACCTGCCCGATCGGCGGGACCTTAACCGCTATTTTCCGGGTGACCCGCAGGGGTCGCTGGCGTCACGTGTGGCGCACAGCTTTTTCACCCGGATCGTGCGTGCCTGTACGGTACTGGTGGATCTGCACACCGGGTCGTTTCAGCGCACCAATCTCCCGCAGCTCCGCGCAGACCTGCGCAACCCGCAGGTCGCCGAGTTGAGCCGTCAGTTCGGCGCATTGACCGTGCTGCACAGCGCGGCCGCCGGTGGCACGCTTCGTGGGGCGGCGTCGGCGGCAGACATCCCCGCGGTCACCTTCGAAATTGGCGAGCCGAACCGCCTTGAGGCCACGCTGGTCGCGCCGGCCGTCACCGGGATTCGCACCTTGCTCGCGGTCCGCGGTCTGGTCGGCGAGGCGCGCAGTGACCGCGCCGCACCGCCGGTGTTTTACGACTCGCGCTGGGTTCGCGTCGACCGCGGCGGCATCCTGTTCTCGAAAGTGGATGTGGGCCAGAGTGTTCGCGCGGGCGATGTGCTGGGAACCGTCACCGACCCGCTGAGCAATGTGTATGCGGAGGTGACCGCCCCGTTTGCGGGCCGGGTGCTGGGCATGGCGCTGAATCAGTTCGTGATGCCCGGGTTCGCGGCCTTCCGTCTTGGGGTGGAGACGGACGAGGAGAAGGTGGTAGAGACCCCGGAGCCGGTTGACGAGGACGCCGACCAGGACCAGCCGCCATCCTGATGCGTCTGCCGCCCGGTCGCCGTGGTCAGCGGCGGGCGGGTGCCTGCCGACGCGCGCGGCGCCATCCGAGCCATCCCAGCATCGCCAGAACCCAGGCGCCAGTGCTACCGCCGCGGCTGAAGCCGTCGACGCGTGCGCCGGCGGCCGGGGTCGCGCCGCTGCTGGCCGTGGGTTCGCAGCCAGCCCGCATGTCGTCGCACACCTGCCGGACGCCATCACGGGACGGGAAATCACGTGCTGAGCGGCGATAGAAACTCAGCCGCTCCTGCCAATCGGCGTCGGCTAGCAGCCGCGCGTCGGCATCGGCAAAACCGGGTTCGTCACTGCGCTTGAGCCAGCGGTCAAACCAGGCCAGGGTGTAATGCGCGGCCATCGGGTTGCCCCAGCCGCCTTCGCAGCGACCGTTCGCTGTGCTGGCGCACCAGGAGGTGCTGGGAAAGCTGGGAATCAGCGACCATTCGAAGTGCGTGCCGCCCTGGATGGTGAACTGGAAAGCGGGCACGCTGGCCTCGGCCCAGGCCGTGAATGCGGTTTTGTGCTCCTCCGGATCGGGCGGCGCGCTGAGCGGTTGGGGGAACAGGAAGTATTCGCCGCTCTGGCCCATCGCTGGCACCCGCGGCACGATCGCCGGCCGGTTGCCGGCCGCGGCTCCGGGCACGCTCAGGCCGTCCCAGGCGACAATCACATCGACCGGGTTCTGCGCATCGAGGCGGCCCGGCCAGGGGTCGGCGCCGACGGCGCCGTAGCTTTGTACGACCGAGACGCCGGTGGCGCCCAGCGAATGGCCGGCCAGGCCCAGTCGATCCGGATCAATACGCGCATGGTGCGGATTGTGGGCGGTGACCTCCGTGGGATAGGTGCCGGCGCAGTCGGCATTCACCGGGTAGGGCTGATCCGGCGTCGAACGAAAAAAGTCGATGGCATCGACCAGTCCGTCCCAGAACACCGTGGAATTGGCATTGCTGCCCTGTTCGCCCTGCGGCGTCTGCTGGTCGGAGCGCCCCTGACCGCGTGGGTCAAAGGTCATGACCGTGTAGCCGGCGCGCACCAGCATCTGTGCGGCCCACCAGTAAATCGGCTCCGGTGCCTGAATCGAGCCGTTCTCGATCACTATCCCCGGCAGCCGCGCACCGCCGTCACGCGGTGTCCACACCCGGCCGGACAGGCGGGCGCAGCCGCGGTCATAAAACACCACCGGGATGACTTCGGCTTCGGATTCATAGAACGGCGCGCCATCCGGCCCGGCCGCTGTGGGGTAGCGGAACGGGTCGCCTGCGCATTGCTCGGCCCAGGTCGTGCACAGCGGCGTGACCGGCGTGTTCAGGCTCTGCCCCAGCAGCCAGCTGGGATCGTCGGCAATGCGCTGTGTCCAGCTCAGCGTATTTTCCGCCGAGCGCGTCTGCCATGCCGCCATGAACGCCGGGTTCAGTACCTGCTCGGCCGGCCCCTGCGTGGTGCGGGCCACGTTGGCCAGGTCGCGCGCAAACCAGGCCGGCGAGGGATACTCGGGGCCCTCGGGGATGGCCTGAGCGACGGGGGTCAGGGCCAGCAGGGTCAGGGCCAAGAGGGCCGGGGTGGCCATTCGGCCGCTAGCGATCAGGGGCATGATTGTGTGTCTCCAGCGCAAGAGGTGTCAGCGGGCGCGTCGACACGGCCCGGCTGTTGCGATCAGCTAAAGCTTACACCCTGTCATCTGCGTGCCCTGCGCGTAAATTCTGTGGAGGAGGGGGTCAGTCCGCCGGGGTGACCGCCGCATGTGCGGCGATCCATTCCTGCAGCAGGGGCACAGAAGGCGCGATATCCCACATC
>JBDNBC010000237.1:0-6809 GCA_039768115.1 Oceanococcaceae bacterium | reverse complement strand
GCCCGCGATGTCCTTGTCCGCTTGCACGCCGAACACCAGCAGAGTCGGCCAGGCCGGCCACGAGCGCACTACATCGCGCAAGCGCCGCGCTGCCGCCGGGTTGTGGGCGACATCGAGAAGATACTCACCCCACGGCGCGGCGCGTCGCTCCAGACGCCCGGGAATACGCAGATTCGCGAGCACCTCCGGCGCTACCGCGGTCGTGTGCGGCCCGAGTTGCTGCCAGGCCTCCCACGCCACAGCCAGGGATTCCTGCGCAAGCACAGTCGCGCCATGCGGAAACTCCGCCGGGAAATCGTTGCCGGCCACCCGGGTGATGGCACCAATCCGGTCGAGATGCGGCTGATACAACGCGGCACTGGACGGCGCCGCCACCAGCGCCAGGCGCCCGCGGCGAGCAATACCGGCCTTTTCACCGGCAATGGCTTCCAGCGTGTCTCCCAGCCAGTCGGTGTGATCCCGCGCGATGCTGCACAGGATGGCGATGTCAGCATCCACCAGATTGGTGGCATCCAGCCGACCACCCAGCCCGACTTCCAGCACCACCAGATCCAGTTGCGACTCGGCGAAGATCAGCAGTGCTGCGAGCGTCCCATACTCGAAGAATGTCAACGACTGTGAGCCGGCGGCCTCGGCAATCCGCGCAAACGCCAAGCACAGCCTCTCCTCATCCACCTTCATGCCATCCATGACCACGCGCTCACGATAATCATGCAGATGCGGTGAGGTGTACCGCCCGACAGACCAACCGCCAGCCCGCGCCAGCGCATCCAGCGCGTATACAGCCGTGCCCTTGCCATTAGTGCCTGCAACAGTGACGGTGCGGGGCAGCCGCGGAGCCCCCAGCGCCTGCCAGACCTGTGCAACCCGCGCTAGGCCGAGATCGATGGCGCGCGGATGCTGCTGCTCCTGCCAGCGCAGCCACTCCGGCAGAGTTTTCAAACGTCGCTGGTGGGCGACGCAGCATCCGGCGGTGCAGCCGGAACCGCAGCAAAGGCCTCTTCTTCTGTCGCCGCGGGACGGTGCATCAGCATGGTCAGGATGCGCGCCAGTTCCCGGCGCATTTCACGCCGGTCACATATGCGATCAATGTGCCCGTGCTCGAGCAGGAACTCGGCACGTTGAAATCCCTCGGGAAGCGTTTCACGAACGGTCTGCTCAATCACGCGCGGGCCCGCAAAGCCAATCAGCGCACCCGGCTCGGCAATGTTGATGTCGCCGAGCATGGCGAGGCTGGCACTGACGCCCCCCATCGTGGAATCCGTCATGATCGAGATGTACGGCAGCCCCGCTTCGGCCAGCATGGCCAGCGCCGCACTGACCTTGGCCATCTGCATCAACGAAAACAGCGCCTCCTGCATGCGCGCGCCTCCGGACGCGGAAATACACAGGAAAGGCACGCCGTCAGCAATGGCTTCGCGAACCCCGCGCACAAACTTCTCGCCGACCACGCTGCCCATCGAGCCGCCCATAAAGCGGAATTCAAACACGGCGAGCACAACCGGCTGCCCGGCAATGGCGCCCTTTACGACGATCAGCGCATCCTTCTCCTGCGATGCTTTCTCCGCGGCAACCAGTCGGTCTCGATATTTTTTGAGGTCGCGAAAGCGCAGGGGGTCGGTAGCACGCAAGCCTGCCGACAATTCCTCCTGCGGTTCCGGATCGAGCAGCAGCCGCACTCGCTGCCGGGCCGTAATCGGCATATGCGCACTACAGCGCGGGCACACTTCCAGCGATCGCTCCAGCTCGGCGCGGTAGAGCATCGTTCCGCAGCTGCCGCACTTGGCCCACAGCCCCTCGGGCACGTTGTGCCGGCTCTCCTGATTCGTCGCAATCCGCGACGGCATGATTTTTTCGAGCCAGCTCACGCGACGACTCCGCTCACTCCCGCATGCAACTCTGCCATGGCCGCCTGCAACACGTCGGGCAACTCATGCGGACGTGCGCCCCCCGCCGCAATGCGCTCCACCAGCGCGCTGCCGACGACAACGCCTTCCGCCAGCGCCGCCATACGCGCGACGTGATCCGGTGTGCGAATACCAAAGCCGACGGCGATGGGCAGATCAACCACGGTGCGCAGTTGCTCAAGACGCTGTGCGACATCATCGGTATCGAGCGCGGCGCTGCCGGTCACGCCTTTTAGGGAGACGTAATACAGATAGCCGCTGCCGACCGCGTTCATCTTCGCCGCACGCGCCAGGCTGGTCGTCGGTGCGACGAGGAAGATGCAGTCGAGACCTTCAGCCGCTAGCACCGGTTGCAGCGCCTCGGCCTCTTCGACGGCCAGATCAACCGCCAGAACACCGTCCACACCGGCCACTCGCGCCTGCTGCGCAAAGGCCTCGGCGCCCGTACGCAGCATGGGATTGAGATAACCCATCAGCACCACCGGCGTGGTGGCATCGTCCTCACGGAACTGGCGCACCATATCCAGCACCCGCAGACGCGTCGTCCCGGCGGCCAGCGCGCGTTCGCAGGCCAGCTGAATCGTCGGCCCGTCGGCCATCGGGTCCGAAAACGGCAGGCCCAACTCGATGATGTCGGCTCCGCCCCGCACCAGGGCATGCATGAAACTCACGGTATGCTCTGGCGTCGGATCGCCGGCGGTGATGAACGGGATCAATGCGGCCCGCCCCTCGGCCTGACATTGCGCGAGACGACCTGCAACCCGGCTGCTGCGCGCGGATACGCGTTCGGTCAGCGCGGTATCGGTCATAGTGTCCAGCCCTCCATCGCCGCGATGCTGTACAGATCCTTGTCGCCGCGCCCGGAGAGGTTGATCACGATGTTCTGGTCCTTGCGCATCGTCGGCGCTAATTTGATGACGTGGCCGATGGCGTGCGCGGTTTCCAGTGCACACAGAATCCCCTCAGTCCGGGTCAGCAGATGGAAACCTTCCATCGCCTCGCTGTCCGTGCAGGAAACGTATTCGGCGCGACCGCAGTCCTTCAGCCAGCTGTGCTCCGGGCCGACGCCCGGATAATCCAGCCCGGCCGATACCGAGTGGGTCCCCAGCACCTGACCATCGTCGTCCTGGAGCAGATACGTGCGATTCCCATGCAGAACACCCGGCGTACCCGCCACCAGCGATGCTGCATGGCGCCCGGTCTCGATACCCTCGCCTCCGGCCTCGACACCGATCATGCGAACGCCCGCGTCGTCAATGAAGGGGTGGAACAAGCCAATCGCATTGGAGCCGCCGCCGACACAGGCGACGACCGCGTCGGGCAGACAACCGGCCTGCTCCTGCAGCTGGCGTCGCGCCTCGCGGCCCATCACGGACTGCAATTCACGCACCATTTCCGGATACGGGTGCGGGCCTGCCGCCGTACCGATGATGTAGAAGGTGCTGTCGACGTTCGTGACCCAGTCGCGCAGGGCCTCGTTCATCGCGTCCTTCAACGTGCGCGTGCCGCTGGTGACCGGCACGACTTGCGCACCCAGCAACCGCATGCGGTACACATTGGGCTGCTGGCGGGCGATATCGGTTTCGCCCATGTACACGATGCACTCCAGCCCCAGACGCGCGGCCACCGTGGCGCTGGCAACGCCGTGCTGACCGGCGCCAGTCTCGGCGATGATCCGCTGCTTGCCCATGTGCCGCGCCAGCAACGCCTGGCCGACCGTATTGTTGATCTTGTGTGCGCCGGTGTGATTCAGATCTTCGCGCTTGAGCCACACCTGCGCGCCCCCCAGTGTCTCGGACAGGCGCCGCGCGTGATACAGCGGGCTGGGCCGCCCGACGTAATGCGCCAGGTCATCGTCCAGCTCCGCATGAAAGGCCGGATCCGCCCACAGGGTGCGCCAGGCCTGATCCAGCTCTTGCAGCGGTCCAATCAGGGTTTCGGCGACAAAACTGCCCCCATACGGCCCAAAGTGGCCGGGGACGGAGTAGCCGGCAGCGGTCGAGGCATGATTCATGCGGATGCGATCCTTTCCGGTAAGTCAGTGGGGGGGACATCGCGCCCGGCGTCGGCTTCCCGGACCGCCTGCGCGAAAGCTCTCATTCTACGGGGAGACTTGCATCCCGGGGTGCTTTCAATGCCGCTGCTGACATCCACCGCCCACGGTCGGTACTGGCGAATCAGCGCACCCACATTGTCGGGTTGCAAGCCGCCAGCAATCAGGGTGCGGCGGGGTAAGTTGGGTATAAGTGACCAGTCAAAACCACTGCCAGTTCCTCCTCCGCGATGCGTACCACCGTGGCTGTCGGCAAGAAAGGCGGCTGCGTCTTGATGCTCGGCAATGATGTCCGGCACCTGCGCTGCCGCGCCCATGGGTAGCGCTTTGATCCAGGGGCAGCTGAACTGAGCGCAGTAGTGCGCCGATTCCTGCCCGTGAAACTGCAGCAGATCCGGCGAGACCACCTGCAGCACCGCGGCCACATCCGCGGCGGGCGCATCCATGAACAGGAACACGCTCTGCATCAGCGGTGGCAGGTCACGAAGCCAATGTGCGACGTCGCGCGCCGCCACGTGACGCTTACTGCCCGGATGAAAAACAAACCCGACCGCATCGGCACCTGCCGCATGCGCTGCGTCAATATCAGCGGCCGACCGCAAACCGCAGAACTTGATCCGGGTTCGAAGGATGGCAGTGGGGAGATCGGAAGATGCCATTAACCGGGCCTCGCGGGGGTGCAATCACGAAATGGTGGCAGGGCAAAGCGCGGCTCGTATTGCGCGCCCAGAAAGTACAGACCGCCCGGCGCCACCGTAGGTCCCGAGACGCGTCGGTCACGGGCATCCCGGGCCTGAGCCACCCAGCCCGCCGGCTGGGCGCCTCGACCGACGTCAATCAGTGTTCCAACAATGTTACGCACCATGTTGTGCAGGAATCCGCCGGCCTCGATATCCACATAGACCCAGTCTCCTGCACGCGTGACATGCAGGGTATGGACAGTCTTGACAGGTGTGCGGGCTTGGCAGTCACGACCACGAAACGACTGAAAATCGTGCGTTCCAAGCAGGTGTGCAGCGCCGGCATTCATGGCCTCCACGTCCAGCGGGCGAGGCTCATACAAGCAGCGCCCATGGGTCAGGGCACAACGCGCCGGTGCGTTGAGAATGACGTAACGGTAGCGCCGCGAGATCGCGCGAAAGCGGGCATCGAAGTCGCTCGCGACCTCGCCCACCCAGTACAGGCTAATATCCGGCGGCAGATTGGCGTTGACACCCAGCATCCAGCTGCGCGGATCACGCCAGCAGGTCGCTGAAAAATGGATGACCTGCCCGGCCGCGTGGACGCCCGCATCGGTACGGCCCGCACAGCGCACGGCCACCGGCGCGTTGGCCACCACCGTCAGCGCACGCTCGATTTCACCCTGAACGCTGCGCAAGTTCGTCTGGAACTGCCAGCCGACGAACTGGGAGCCGTCGTACTCGACATATGCTGCCCACCTGCGCACAGCCGTTGTCGCGGCATCGGCCTGCTGTTCATCCTTCACAAGCGCCTGTCCCCTCGCTTAGCGGCCTGTCGTGGGGTGTTCGATCTGCCACAGGTGCCGGGCCACCTGATCCACGATCCGGGCGATGCGGCCATCACCAGAAGCCGGGCGTGAGGTCTGAGCGCCTGATTCATTAGCCACATCTGCGGCCAGGGTCTGCCGCAACTGCAGCGCCTCATGGAGTGCCACGGCCAGCATGCCCCCCACTCGCTGCGGATCCAGGCCGAGCGGCCGGAACGGGCGCAGCAAACGGGTGAAAGCACGGATGCGCTGGTCGATGGTCAATGGTTCGAGCACGACCGTCACGGCCAGCACCAGCACCATCAGCACCGCCACCTGACGTGCGCCGGCAAGCAGCAGATCGACGCGAGCGTTTTCAGGTGCCCACGCCGCGCCAAACCCGTGAATCACAACCAGGGCGACAAAAAACCAGCGCAGGCCCATCAAGCGGTTGCCAACCACCGGCAGGACGTGGCTGCGCCTGGCCATCACCATATACCCAAGCCATCCGCCGCCCAGCAACAGCAGCAGGTGGAGGTTGACCGCCGCACTGAGCGCAGCGGTCAACAGAATCGCCAGACTGCCCCGTACACCCTGACGCACCGCCGCATCCGCGGCCACAGCAGACGGTGCCGTACCCGCCAAATCAGGACAACGCGTCAAGCATGGCGCGCGCTTCTACCTGCTGGTCCGCCGAACCACGGGTCGCAACTTCATCCAGCAGCGAACGCGCCATATCGATTTCTCCCATATCGACATAACCACGGGCCAGGTCCAGCTTGCTGTTCATATCGCCATCAGCGGCCATACCGTCATCGAAGGCATCAAATGACAGATCATCAGTCGACTCGCTGTCCGGCGCGGGTTTCGCGGGATCGGCCGCCGGAATCTCCTGCGCGTCGTCCGCGGCGTCATCGTCGGCGCCAAGCTCAAAATCATCGAGTGCGAAATCCGCATTCGCACCTTCCCCGTCCGGCGATGGTGGAGCGGCCTCTTCCACCATCTCATCGAGGGTCAGTGCGTCGTCGCCAAGGCTCTCCTCCAGATCGCTGAAATCCAGCTCCGAATCTGACGACTCGGCGCTACTGTCGCCCAGGTCGGCAAGCTCCAGATTCTCGTCATCGAGAGCGAAATCATCCAGCGCGAAGCTGTCATCGTCTGCAGACGCGCCGATGGACTGGTCATCGAGCAGATCAGAGGCATCGGCTTCCGCCACATCGGCTGCGGCATCGCGAGTAGCAGAGTCATCCTCCTCGACCGCGGCGGTCGTCACACCGGAGGCCACGACATCGTCGAGCGAAAATTCCACGGTGGCCGCGGGGTCATCATCCCGGCGGGACTCAGCGGCCGCCACTGGAGCCGG
>JBDNBC010000236.1:0-6086 GCA_039768115.1 Oceanococcaceae bacterium | reverse complement strand
GCAACTTGCTCATCTCGCGGGATGTGCGGCGGGCACTGCCAATAAGCTGCGAACGCTTCTCGAATCCGTTCTGCTGTCGCGAGAGCAGATCAACGAACTCGACGACCCCGCACTTATCACACGGTTATTCGGCCCCCCGAAAGCGATGCCGACCGGCGAGCAGCCGGATTGGGCGCTCATCCACCTGGACATGCAGCAGCCGCACGCAACCCTGACTGAAATCTGGCGGGACTGGCAGGAGAACAGCGGAGGGTCTTGGAGCTACGGCCACTTCTCCAAAAAATACCGCCGCTGGCGGGAGAAGTGTGACATCACCATGCGCCAAATCCATCGCGGCGGCGAGAAAACATTCGTCGACTTCGCCGGCGGCACGCTGCCGATCCAACTCATCGACGGCACGACCCGTGAAGCACAGCTCTTCGTCGGCGTCCTCGGCGCCTCGAACTATAGCTTCGGCCGTTTCGTCTGGACGCAGAGCATAGAGGACTGGATCGAGTGCCACGACCGCATGTGCGCCTACTTTGGCGGAGTCACTCAATTTAAGGTGCCGGACAATCTCAAGTCAGCGGTCATCCGAGCCGGCATGAAACAGCTGGTGCTCAACGCGACCTATGCGGCCTGGGCCAGGCACCAGGGAACGATCATCTTCCCGGCGAAGGTGCGCAAGCCGCGATACAAGGCCAAGGTCGAGGTCGGCGTACAGATCCTCCAGCGCCTAGCCCTCTGGAGGATGCGGCGGCGCACCTGGCACAGCATCGAGGAGGCGAACGCCGAGCTTGAGCGATTGCTAGAAGTGCTCAACACCCGTCCCTTCAAGAAGCTGCCGGGTTGCAGGCGCCAGCGGTTTGAGCAACTCGACCAGCCATTCCTGATGGCCCTGCCGGCCCGGCCATTCGAGTTTTTCAAGCTGATCGCCAATCGTCTGGTCCCCGCTGATTACCACGTCGAATACGAGCAGCACTTCTATTCTGTGCCTTATGCCTATGCCCATCTGCGAGTCGACCTCCGGGTGAGTGCGCAGGCCATCGAAGTGCTTCATGGCGGCCGCCGCATCTGTGCGCACGAACGCTGCCACGCACGCGACGGGCTTGCGACAACCTTGGTCGAGCATATGCCCGACCAGCATCGGCATGTGCACAACGGCGAGGCAGCCGCACTTCACGACTGGGCCGCGCGCGTCGGTCCTGCGACACAGCGCCTATTTGGCTACTGGCTGACGCCCGGCAGCGGTTACCACCGCGGCCTGCTGGCGGCGCGGGGCGTTCGCCACGAGGCCGATGTCTACGACGAGCCGCGCATCGAGTCAGCCTGCCGTCACGCCGAGCGGCTGCAGGTCCGGCAACTGGTCCGGCTCCGCTCAATTCTGCGCTTTGGCCTGGACCGGCAGCCGCAGCCCGCGGCCGTGGCATCGAACCCGGGTGAGCACGAGTACCTGCGGGGTGCCGACTACTTCGACAACGATGGCAGCAAGGAGGTGGCGTGATGTTGACCCAGCAAACCTTGACCCAACTGCGGGACCTGAAGCTGAGGGCGATGGCCGAGGGATACGAACGGCAGCTCAGCCAGCCAACCACCCATAACATCGGCTTCGACGAACGGCTGGCGCTTCTGGTCGAGGCCGAGGTGTCGGCCCGCGATACGCGCCGGCTGCAGCGCCTGATCAAGGCGGCGAAGCTGCCCGACTTCCCGCTGATCGAGGATACCGATTACCGCCCCGGCCGCGGCCTGGACAAGTCGCTGATCGCTTCGCTAGCAACCGGAGAGTGGGTGCGCCGAAAGCAGAGCGTGCTGCTGATGGGGGCGACCGGCACCGGCAAGAGCTGGCTGGGCTGCGCGCTTGTCGCCCAGATGTGCCGGATGGGACGGTCGGCGCTTTACCTCGGTGCGGGAGATCTTTTCGACTCCCTGACGCGTGCCCATTCCGACGGAACCTGGTCAAAATTCAAACGACTGCTGATTCAGGTTGATGTGCTGATGCTGGACGATTGGGGTGTGGCGCCGATCCCGCCGGAGTGGGGGCACGTCTTCCTCGATATCGTCGACAAGCGCAGCCGAACCGGGTCGCTGGTAATCACCAGTCAGTACCCGTTGAACAAGTGGCACTCGATCTTTCCCGATCCGACGCTGGCGGATGCGTCCTTGGATCGGATCGTGCACAACGCGCATCAGATCTTGCTGAAAGGCGAGTCGATGAGAAAGCTCAGGGCAAGGGAGGCGAAGTCGGGAAACTAACCCGTGATCCACGGCATGCCTCTGACCACGCTAAAAAATCGGCGATCGGGCCAGCCATTGTTCGCTATCCGGCAAAGTGGCCAATGGCAATCACCGGATGAGGCCCTGCTGAGCGTCGTATTCGGGCGATGGCGCGCGTCCGGTCCGGCAGTGGTCTTCACCTACGCCGCAGCGGCGCCAGTCTAATATGTGCGATGACTGCCGCTGGCGCCCATCGCTGGACCACGCCGTATTCAGCCATTTATCCACGGCTGTTTCTGCGGCTGCTGGCTGTTCCGGAATCGCGCAAATCCGCCATGCTGCTCGATACCGGCCTGAGTTGGGACGAACTCGCTCAGCGCGATGCCATGATTACTTACCGCCAGTTTTTGGCGCTAGTGCGCAATGTTATCGACGCCGCAGAAGCACCTTCGCTTGCCTTGCAAGCGGGTGCGCTGACTAGCATTAGCACGCATGGGCCATTGGGGCTGGCCATGCTCAGCGCCAGTAATTTGGAAAGCGCACTCGCCACGATGGTGCAATTCATCTGCATTCGGGGGCCTTTCATTGAGGCCTCTCTCCAGAACGAATGCGAATGGACGGCGGTGCAGATTGATATACCCGAGGAAACTCGAGAGGACTATCCGCACATTCTCGAATTTGTGCTGCTGTGCATACAGTCCTCCATCCGCTCGGTTTCAGCTGATGTCTTTCGTAATGGCCGCTTGGAACTGAGCTACGCCGCACCCAGTTATGCGGCGGAGTACGGCCGCTTCTTTGATCTGCCCGTGCGCTTCGGCCAAAAGCGCAACCGCTTTGTGCTGGCTAGTAGCGCGCTCATGCCGCCAGTAGAGACCGCGAACGCTGAAATATTTCGTGTGGCCGTACGCGAGTGCGAGCGCGTGCTGATGTTGCATGAACACTCGCCCAGCACGCTGGCGCGGCGTATACGCGCGGTATTGGCGCAGCATCGTGGGGAGATGCCGACCTTGAGACAAGTCGCCGCGCAGCTTGCGGTTTCGCCACGCACCCTGCAGCGGCGCTGTGCCGATGAGCAGCTCGCCTTCAAAGACGTGCAAGACGCTTGGCATCGCGAGCTGGTCGCGACAGCCTTGGAGCGCGGCGCACGTTCGCTGGAACAGGTGGCAGCGGAGGTGGGTTACGCCGACGTTAGCGGTTTGCGCCGTGCCGTGAAGCGTTGGCGCGGTTTTCCTCAAAACTGACGGGTTGGTCTCTGGCTGCGAGCGTAGCGGGCTGCGATGCTTCGGCACTGCCGAAGCCATTGTGCCCTTACTATGTCGCAATCCTTTCCCGTTGCCACAAACAGCCCACTCAAAAATCCGCCAAGGGATTACTGCCCCGCAGGAAGTGCGCGCTCATTCAAAATTTCCAGCGGCTACGACGCAGGCAAAACGCTGTTCTACAGCGATCATCAAATGGGCAGCGGTGCGCCCAAGGCGACCATCGTGTTTGTGCATGGCAACCCGGAGTGCTCATACACCTACCGCCACGTGCGCGACGCACTCATCGAAAACAATGCGCCCATGCGCATTATCGCCATGGACCACATTGGCTTTGGCCTGTCTGACCAGGCCGATTTTGAAATGGTGGACATGCATCATGCGGAAAATCTTTTCCAGCTCATACGACACTTGAATTTGCAGGACGTGAGCTTAGTGGTACACGACTGGGGCGGGCCGATAGGCGTGGGCGCGTTTTTGCGCGAGGCTAACCGTGTGCGCAATCTGCTGGTGATCAACAGCACCGTGTTCCCAATGCCGGAAGAAGGCCCGACCTACGCTAACTTTCCCACAAAATTCTTGTCGTGGAGTCGCACACCACATGCAGTGCCCGATGCGCTTTGGGGTGGCCTTGCAGCCTATGTCGTGCCGCACGCTGAGCCACAGAGTCGTCGCAGTTTCTACCAAGGTGTTGCACTGAGCACGCTAAAGCATGGCTTGAAATTGTTTGCGCCCGGCTCGGCGGAAGCGGTGTATTCCGATCAATTCCGCAGCAGAGCCAATGCGCGCAGTTCCAAGCGCAACGTGCTGCAGACCCCGGTTTGGGGACACGGCTACCAATACGACGATCCGCGGCACGGTCCCCAGGACAACCGCGCGTTCTATCGCCACATTCAGGAAGCAATTTCTCGTGAGTGGGGCGCCGAGGGGCGCAATATCGAAGTGGCTGGATATTTCGGTAGCTGGGATGCATGCGGCAAGAAGAGCGTGATCAAGCAGTGGTGCGCAGCATTGCCCAAGATGAACGGGAATCTTCACGTCTTTCCTCAGCATGGTCATTTCATTGAAGAGCATCAGGGAACGGCAATGGCCCGCTCTATTTTGAAGATGAATGCCCAGCAATAAGCAGAAAGATGGATACAAAACGGCTGATGACGACTCTCCCGTCACGCCGATGATTCCAGTTCTAGGCACTCCTGCTTGATGTGTATTCCAATTCGATACGGCCACCTTGTTTTCGGCGTCATTCAATCCGGAATGACGTGCCTAATCGCAACGGGCATTGCCAGCGTCCCGTCCATTGAAGGGGGGGCGTTTCTTTGGCACTGGCTTCGCTCCTGGGCTCTCGCTTGGATAACGATGCTCCCCTTTGTTGTCCTTGCCGCGCCGCTAATCCAGCGAGCCGTCTGGCGCCTGACAAGATAGAGCGCCACTGTTATCGTTACAACGACGTCAAGCATGGGCATTTCATAGAAGAGCATCAAGGTCTGGCGATCGCGCGCAGTTTGCTGCAGTTGAACGCGCTATAAGCGCTTCAGGTATTCGTCCGAAGGAAAAGCCCGCCCGCATCGCGGCGAATGGGTATCGCGAACCGCATACGTCGAGGCTTAAGCTTTGAAGTGCTCCGGCCATACGAACATGACCTCACTCGCTCAAACCCTGTCCGCGCTGGCTCCAGGCGTTCCATGTCCAATTCCCGCTAACTGGCTTCAAGGGCGAACGGCCTACGGTGGCCTGTCGGCTGCAATTGCACTGCATCTCGTGCTGCAGGAGGCGCCGGAAGGATTACCGCCGCTCAAGGCCGCGCAGGTGTCGTTCGTTGGCCCCGTCAGCAACTCGGCGCGATTCAACTCGGAAATTCTACGCCGCGGAAAGTCGGTCACGCAGATCGGAGTCGATGCCCGCGTAGGCGATGCGCTCGCAATGCGCACCTCGTTTATCTTCGGCGCACAGCGCACGAGCAAGATCCGCCATGTGCGAACGCTGCGTCCCGATGTCCAGGAACCAGCGGCGTACCTGTCGCTGCCCAGCACGGCAGTGATGCCAGGACACTTCCCGAACTTTGATGTCCGCTTCGTTGGCGATAACTTGCCCATAAGCGGGTCTGCGGTTCCCGAACTTCTGGCCTGGGTTCGCCTCAAAGACGCGCGAGGTGTGCGGCCCGAAGTGGCATTGCTCGCGCTGGGCGACTGCCTGCCGCCTGCCTCCATGGCCTGCTTCCCTGAACCTGCGCCGATCAGTTCGATGACGTGGTCAGTGGATTTCCCGCAGCCCGCGCAGTCTTCAAATTGGTATCTGCAACGATCCAGCAGCCTGGCGGCGGCGGACGGCTATTCCTTGCAACTCATGGAGGTTTGGGACGAGCACGGCAATCTGGTGCTGTTGGGCACCCAGACGGTTGCGATATTCACCTAAGGCGAGGGAAGGAGGCGAAGTCATTTCGCCAGGCTACGTACCGTAAGTGATCACGAGCTGGGCAATCTACTGATCAATTTGCTGGCGAACAGGTGTCCATTTTGGTGGCGAATATGCAGATCTTCAGCGCGGCCTGCTGGTGCAGGGAGAAGGTCACGTCCGAGCGCGCGATGCAGGACTCGTAGGACACGACCCGGCCGACGGCGGCGGTGGCCGCCT
>JBDNBC010000235.1:0-3931 GCA_039768115.1 Oceanococcaceae bacterium | reverse complement strand
TACGTCGCCGAGAGGGTCAGCAGCGACAACACCATCACGGCGACCAGCGCCGCGCGATTGGTTTGCAGGCGGCGCCAGGCGTCGTACCAGAGACTGCGGCCGGCGATATCCGGCGGAGCATTGACATCGGTTCGGGCGTCGAGGAGACGATCAGTCATAACGCACCTTCGGATCGAGAGCGCCGTAGAGCAGGTCCACAATGAAATTGAAGGCGATGATGAGCATGCCGTAGAACACCACCACGCCCATCACCAGGGTGTAATCACGGTTCAGCGCGCCCTGCACAAAGTAGCGACCCAGCCCCGGAATCCCGAAAATCTTTTCGATGACCACCGAGCCCGTGATGATGGCCGCCGCGGCCGGCCCCAGAAATGACAGTACGGGCATGAATGCCGGCTTGAGCGCGTGCCGCCAGATAATCATCGGCTCGGACAGGCCCTTGGCCCGCGCCGTGCGAATGTAGTTTGAGCGCAGGGTTTCGATCATGGACGAGCGCATCAGACGGGCGATGTAGGCCACGTACGGCAACGCCAAGGCAATGACCGGCAACACCATCTTCGCCGGGCCGCCGTCATCCCAGCCGCCGGCCGGCAGCCAGCCCAAACTGACCGCGAACAGCAGGATCAGCAGCGGCGCGATGACGAAGTTGGGAATCGAGATACCGGTCATGGCCACGGTCATGACGGCGTAGTCGGTGGGCTTGTTCTGGCGCAGCGCGGCGATGATGCCGAGCAGCGAGCCGAGCACCACGGCCAGCAATAGCGCCAGCCCACCGATGGTCAGCGAGACCGAAAAGCCCGATGCGATCAGTTCATTGACGCTGAAATCGTTGTACTGAAAGCTGGGCCCGAAATCCCCCTGCAGGATATTGAGCAGGTAGCGCCCGTACTGCACCGGCAACGGCTCATCCAGATGGTAGGCCGCGTTCAGGTTGGCCTCGATTTCCGGCGGCAACGATTTCTCGCTGTCGAAAGGCCCGCCGGGCGCCATCCGGATCATGAAGAAGGCCAGCGTAATCAGCACCAGGAGCGTGGGAATGGCCCCCAGCAAACGGCGTATGGCGTATCGCAACATGTTCTGTGACCGTGGCGCCAGCCCTAGCGGGCGAGCAACCGGAAGTGTTTCGAATAGTGGCGGTCCATGATGTTCGGCACAAAGCCGTCCAGGCGTGGGCTCACCATCTTTTTCGACACGTAAAAATAGATCGGCATGATCGGTTGATCTTCAAGCATCAACCGCTCGGCTTCCTCGAGAATCTCCCGGCGCCGGGCTTCGTCGCCCTCCACCGAGGCCTGTTCCAGCAATGCGTCGTACCGCGGGCTGTTATAAGCCGAGTCGTTGATGCCGTGCTTGCTGTGCATCAATTCGGAGAAGGTGTAGGCGTCGTTGTAATCCCCAATCCACCCGGCGCGAAACAGTTGAGTCACCCGCTTCTGCTTGCGGTTCTGCAGAAACACCTTCCATTCTTCATTGACCAGATTCACACGCACGCCCAGGTTTTGCTTGAGCATGGCCGCAATGGCCACGGCCACCTTCTTGTGATTCTCGCTGGTGTTGTAGCGCAGCTCGATGTGCAAGGGATTATCCGGCCCGTACCCGGCTTCGGCGTAGAGCCGCCGGGCTTCTTCGAGCTGCCGAGGCCAGGGCCAGCGGGACCACTCTGGTATCTGGGCCGTGTAATTGTTCACCCCGGGCGGCACCCATGAGTAGGCCGGCTGTTCGCCCAGGCGGGTGACCTTCTCGGTGATGATCTCGCGTTGAATCGCCATGGTCAGCGCCCGGCGCAACGCTTTATTACCCTTGAACGGCGGCTGGGTCAGGTTGAACCCGTAGTAATAGGTGCCGAGGTAGGTCGACACGCGAAACTCCTCGGGCATGTTCTCGCGGATCCAGCGCACCTGCGCCAGGGGCACTTCGTTGGTGAAGTGCAGCTCACCGGCCCGGTAACGCTTCAGCTCCGACGACTGGTCTTCGGTCGCGTGAAAATAAACTTCATCCAGCACCACATCGGCGTTGCCCCAGTAATGCGGATTGCGCTTGAGGTGCACATGCGACTGCACGACCCAGTTATGCAGAAAGTACGCCCCGTTGCCCACCAGGTTGCCGGGCCGGGAGAAACGGTCACCGTGTTCCTCGATGGAGGCTCGGTGCGCCGGGTAGGTGCTGGAATGGCTGAGCAAACCGAGAAAGTATGGTGTCGGCGCTTTCAGGCGCACTTCCAGCGTGTAGTCATCGAGCACCTCGACGCCCAGCGCTTCCGGTGGCATATCACCCGCAATGACCGCCTCGGCGTTCTCGATCGACGACAGGATTTGCGAATATTTGGACAGCGTCGCCGGGTCCGCACTGCGCCGCAGTCCGTAGGCGAAGTCCGCGGCGGTGACCGGGTCGCCGTTGGACCAGCGGGCGTCGCGACGCAGATAGAAGGTGTAGACGCGACCATCGTCACTGATCTCCCAGCGCTCCGCCCCGCCGGGCACCAGGTCACCGTTGGGCGCTTCGGCCGTCAAGCCCTCGTACAGGTCGCGCAAAATGTTCGATGCGGGCACCCCTTCCGCCCGGTGCGGGTCCAGCGTCTGCGGTTCGGCCCCGTTGCCACGATGCAGAATCTGCTCGGGCGCCAGCTCCTGAGCCAGCGCCGGCCCGGTCCATGCGAGCACCGGAACCAGTGCCATCACGCTGATTCCGCGACGAATGTTGTCGGTCCAACTGTTTCTCATGATGCGGCTTCCTGCTGCGAAATCCATGTATTGACACGCTCCTCAAGCACAGCCAGCGGCATCGCTCCGGCGTTGAGAACGACTTCGTGGAATGCACGCACGTCAAAACCCGTGCCCAGCGCCTGCTCGGCCTGCGCGCGCAGGTCGCGGATCAGAATTTCGCCCATCTTGTACGCCAGCGCCTGCCCCGGCATGACCAGATAGCGGTCCACCTCCGCCTCGATCCGCCCCCGAGGCCGCCCGGTGGTCTCCTCGAAATACTCGATGGCCTGATCGCGTGACCAGCCCAGGGCGTGCATGCCGGTGTCGGCCACCAGTCGCACCGCCCGCCACATTTCAAACGTCAGCGCCCCAAAGCGCGAATACGGATCGGCATACAGGCCCAGCTCCGGCCCCAGGCTCTCGGCATAGAGGCCCCACCCTTCGGTATACGCCGTGAAGCGGCCGTGCTTGCGAAACGCCGGGACGTCGTCCAGCTCCTGCGCGCGGGCAATCTGGAAATGATGTCCCGGCGCGCCTTCATGCAGCAGCAGGGCTTCCATTTCGTATTTGGGTGACTCGTCGAGCCGGGTGGTGTTGACGTAGAACACCCCGGGACGGCCGAACTCGGCACTGCCCGGCAGGTAGTACGCCGCCGACGAACCCCGCGCACGAAAAGCCGGGATGGCCTCAATGCCGTAAGGCAACGCGGCGAAGCGCTGGAATAGTCGTGGCAGACGCGCGCTGACGACCATGGCCAGCGCCCGGTAGTCCTTTAGCAGTGCCTCCGGGTCGGTGTAGTACCAGCGCGGATCCTGGCGCGTCTTCGCCACAAACTGACGAATCGAGCCGCGAAAGCCGACCTCGGCCATCACATCACGCAGCGCATCGCTGATGCGTGCCACTTCGGCCTTGCCGATGTCATGAATCTCTTGCGGCGTGTGCGCGGTCGTGGTGAAGCGGCGTGCCTCGTAGGCATACCAGTCGGCACCATTCGGCAGATTGCTCAGTCCCGTGGCACGCACGGCGCCAGGAATATAGGTCTGCTGCATATAGACCTGCAGCCCGAGCAGAGCCGGCCGCAATTGACTGGCGTAGAGCCCGCGCACCGCCGTGGTGAACGCCGCGCGCTCGTCGGCATCCATGGTGTCGGGCAGGCGCTGCAAGGATTGCAGCAGCGGTGACTCGTCGGCATTTTCCGGCGCCAGGTCGAGGAATTGCTGTGGCACTTT
>JBDNBC010000234.1:0-3295 GCA_039768115.1 Oceanococcaceae bacterium | reverse complement strand
GGGGCTCGTCGGGGTCAACAGGTGAGCCAATCGGGCCATCAGCCGGGTTGTAGATGCTTTCGATGGTGTTGGCGAAGGTGTCGATGGCCCAGATGTTGTCGTCGCTCTTGGTCGAGAAGAACACGAAGCCCTCGAGAAACCAGCAGCCTTCGTTGCCGGCGAAGATCGTGGCCTCTTCGAGGTAAACCTGCGGTTGCGGCCGCCCGTCATCAATCGCGTTGATCCAGCGGATCGGGGTCGGGCCCTGGCGCGCGGCGTCGATCCCGGCATCGACAGCGAGAACCTGCAGCACGCCGGCGTCGTAGTTGGGGCGCCCGCCTGCTGGCCAGTCGGCGTCCAGGAATACGGTGCGGTAAAAGCGATCCTCGCCGGTGACGTCCTCGGTGTGGTAGATCGCCCGGCCGTCGACATCCAGCGCCACCATTTCGTGCGCCTTGCGGCCGAAACGGTCGAGCCGGATCGGTGTGCCGCCGTCGCGCAGCGGGCTGCACTCGAACATGTACCCGTCGGCAATTTCTTCGCCGTTAATCCACGTTCCCCAGGGCGTCAGACCGCCGGAGCAATTGGTGGTGGTGTTGCGCTGGATTGGGTAAGCGTCGACAAGATTGCCGTCACGGTCGAAGCGCAAGGCGCTGACGCCGCCGGCGAAGGGCACCACCAGCGGGATGGGGGGCAGCAGCCCGGTAATCGGCCCGGTCAGGCTGTTCACCGTTTCCAGGCTCTCGCGGGTCGCAAGCTGGGACAACACCGGCACCGGGGGCAGTACACCGAACGCGGTAGTGGCGTCGCGCGCCTCGGAGTTCGAAACGTAAATCCAGCCGCCGTCCTCGGTGCGGAATACGCCGCCACCATCGGGATCACTGTGCCAGACGAAATCCGGGTTCTCGGGGATGGGCGGTTCGTTGTATACGGCCAGCACGCGCGAGGTGAATCCAGCAGGCAACTGGACGCCGTTGTCGTCCGGGGGTAGGAGCGGGCCCATCGTCGCAAAGGGGCTCTGAAAGCTGGGGGTGTCACCGCCGCCGGCGCCCAGGGGCGTCGGTCGTCCGCCACAGGCGGTCAGCATCTGCGCGGCGCTGACACTGCCGGCGGACAAAAGCAGATTGCGCAGGAAGGCGCGGCGATCAAGCCCGCGCCGGGCGGCGTCGGCCAGAAGCGGGTGCAGGGGTGTCGTCATAGCGGGATTCTCACAGTCGCGTTGGCATTCGCAGCCGTCGACAAGCCTTGCGCGTCATGCGCGCAGTTCAGTACGCCTCATGACCGCAGCGCCGGAGCTGCAGTTCCCTAGTGTGATGGCATTGGCGTGACAAGCCAATGACGCGCTGGTGACGCTCCACGAGCCAGGGCGAAGGCGATTGCTAAACTGGACGCACCGCCCCTGACTGTTGCCTCCATGTTGCTCGACTTCTTTTACGCCCTGCGCAAAGCCGACCTCAAGGTCTCGATTACCGAGTATCTGACGCTGCTCGAGGCCCTGAAAATGGACCTGGCCTTTTGCTCCATCGACGAGTTCTACTATCTCGCCCGCGCCAGCATGGTCAAGGACGAAACCAAATTCGACCGCTTCGACAAGGTGTTTGGCAAGTATTTTCAGGGGGTTGAAGACGTTCTCGACGCGCTTCAGGGCGAGATTCCGCCCGATTGGGTGGAGGCCATGAAGACGCTCCAGCTCAGCGAAGAGGAGCTGAAAAAGATCCAGGCCATGGGCGGCTGGGATGAGCTGATGGAGACGTTGAAGAAGCGTCTCGAGGAACAAAAGGAGCGCCACGAGGGCGGCAATAAATGGATTGGCACCGGCGGCACCTCGCCGTTTGGCAACTCCGGCGCCAACCCGATGGGCGTGCGCGTAGGCGGAACGGGGGGCAATCGATCCGCGGTGAAGGTCTGGGAAAAGCGCGAGTACGCCAACCTGGACGACACGCTGGAGCTGGGCACGCGCAATATCAAGCTGGCCCTGCGTCGCCTGCGAAAGTTTGCCCGCGAGGGCGCGGCGGACATTCTCGACCTCGACGACACCATCCGCTCGACCGCGCGCAATGCCGGCTATCTTGACATCAAGATGGTCCCCGAGCGCCACAACGCGGTGAAGGTGCTGCTGTGCTTTGACGTCGGCGGGTCGATGGACCCGCATGTGCGCGTCTGCGAGGAGCTGTTTTCCGCCGCGCGCGCCGAGTTCAAGCACATGGAGTATTTCTACTTCCACAACTTCGTTTACGAATCGCTGTGGAAGGACAACGTGCGGCGGACGTCGGAGAAGACCTCCACCTGGGATCTGATCCACACCTTTGGTGAGGACTACAAATTGATCTTCGTCGGGGACGCAACAATGAGCCCCTATGAAATCACCTACGCCGGTGGCTCCGTCGAGCACTGGAACGAGGAGTCCGGCCAGGCCTGGGCCGAGCGCCTGCTGCGGCATTTCCGCAAAGCCATCTGGCTCAACCCCGAGCCGGAAGATCAGTGGGATTTCAATCCCAGCGTGCAGATCACCCGCGAGATCATGGAGAACCGCATGTATCCGCTGACCCTCAAGGGGCTGGATGAAGGTGTGAAGAAACTGCTGGCCTGAGGACCTCGCCCCAGCACTCGGCAAGCTGCTCGCGCGTCCAGCGTGCGTTGGCCGGGCTGGTGGACGGGCAGGAGTGGACGGTCACATGGCTTGGCAGATCCGGGACGTAGCGCGTGAGCGTACGCGCGGCATGCCCGCCGTTGGTGATGACGGTGCGGATGCCGGGATGGTCGACCAGCAGGGCCGTGATCGCATTCGGGCGCTGCGAATCGGTGCGGATCGCAGAGTCCAGGCTGCCGGGCCGCTCGCATTCGGCCAGCACATCCCACAGGGCGATGCCGTGGTGCATGAGCAGGGCACAGCGCGCCGGGTAGTCCGCGGGCAGGGGCTCGTTCAGCAGGGCTGCCATCAGCGGCCAGAAGCGATTGCGCGGATGCGCGTAGTACTGGTTCGCTTGGAGCGACGCAACGCCGGGCATCGAGCCCAGAATCAATACGCGCGGCGCGGGGCCGACGAGCGGCGGGAAGCTGCGCAGCCGCGTGTTTGCTTCAATGCGCATCGCAGCCGTCGCAGATCTCCTCTGGCCGGGCGGGAAAGCGGGGCTCGGTTGCCAGCAGGTATACATCCAGCACGGCCAGCATCCGCGCCAGCACCTCGCGCCATTCGGTGCGCCAGCGTTGCTGGAGGCCGGGGCCGGCCGCGGCGAGGCCGTAGGCGCGGATGCCATCGTGGTCGGCCAGAAACAGGGCGCGGTAGAGGTGATAGGGCTGCGACACGATGATCAGC
>JBDNBC010000233.1:0-4385 GCA_039768115.1 Oceanococcaceae bacterium | reverse complement strand
CGAAATCCAAAAACGACTCAGGTGAGTTACTGAGAGCGGAGAGTTTCGATCGGTGAGGAGGAGGTGGGCCTGAGGCCATGCGGAAGCACTGAAGAGTTACGGCTCGCCCCCGCTGCTGCAATGTTCAGGCCATTGGGGTCATTGCTGGCCCCAGAGTGCGTGCCCACGTCACGTATGCCGCCGGGCGGCTGAGCGATTTTCAGGCTCTGCCGGCGCTGACACAGTCGGGTCAACTGGGAGCGATACACTGCCGAACAGTCACTATGTGAATCAAGTCAACAATGATCTCGCCCCGAGCGCCGCTGCTCCTGCCCCCAACCTTAGGCCTCTCGCTAGTGCTGTTGCTCGCGGCGTGCGAAGGCGGGCGCGAGGCTTCGATTCCAACGCCGTCATCACCGTCCGTGCCACCTGCGACCGTCGCTGCGGATGACCCGTATGCGCAAGCCCGCGCACTGTACGCGGCTCGCGCCGAGCGGCTGGCGCGGGCGGAGGCGGGACGATGAGCTGGGCGCGGTGCTGTGTTGCGGGGCTGCTGGCCCTGCCAGGCCCGCTGCTCGCTGCGGGCATGAGCAATCATGCGCTGATGGCGGAGTACGGTCGGCAGTATCTGCCCGATGCTCATCCGCTGCGGGAGCTGATGGAGGCCCATCGGCCGGCCCTGCTCGCCGGCGCGATGTATCCGGATGGCGGCTACGCCACCGGCGCAGCCTTTCCCGCGGACCGGGAGGTGGCCGAAACGGCACACTGGGAATATTTCGTTGATCCGTTGATTCAGCACCTGCATGACGACGGCTGTATGGCCGCGGAGGCCGGGCTGACATCGCTGCCGGTCATCGGCGACACGCCGGCGATCGTGGCCGAGGGGGTTGCGGCGCTGGCGCCGCTGGCCGAGATCCGCCAGGACGACTCCTGCGGTGCGCGCATCGCCTTTGCCTTTGGCATGGCGGCGCACGGCCTGGGTGACGAAGTCTGGGATGCGCTGTTCGAGCCGCAGGTGCGGGCGCGCGGCGAGCATCTGGTCAGCTCGCCGGCCTTCACCCTGGACAGTTTCCCGCCGGGCGCGGACCCGTCGGTCGGGACCGTGCTGCGCGTGATCATCGGTGATGAGCCCTTCGCCACGCTGGCCAGTGCCTTCGATCCGCTGTCGCTGAACAGCATCGAGTACGCCACGGAAGTCATCTCGATTCGTGAAAACGATCTCTGGCTGGATGTCCCGGTGCTGGTTTTCCCGCCCTTCGCGGACCTGGCCGCCGCCTACGCTGGCTCGGGCCGCGAGGTGGACGCCAACCGGTTGGCCATCGAACGCGCGGCGCTGGCGACCAAGGCCCTGGTCGCGGCGGAGCGGCTCGGCGCGGCGGCCGAATATGACCGCGTCCGTGCGCAGATGCCCTTTGCTTCGCGGCACTATTTCACCGGCTCCGGCGGCGTTCTGCACACCGGGCGGATGATCACCGGCTACTGGCTGCACCTGTGGGACAAGCTGCAGCAGGGCGTCGTCGCCGCGCGCGGGCCGCTGGTCGTCGGCGTGCATCCCGATCCGGGTGAGCGCGGCGTACCCATCGAAGACGGCGATCCAGACCGCTGGGTACGGGTGTTCGTGTCCAGCAGCCCGGATCGCGCCCTGCTGGCATCCGACCCTGGCGCACTGGTGCTGTTTGATGGCGAAGGCCGAATCGTGCCGGCGACCGTCAGCGGCAGCCCCTCCCTGTATGAAGGCGAGGGCACGCATGGTATCGGCCTGCGCATCAGCGGTGCGCTGCAACCCGACACCGAATACACGGCGGTGCTGACCACCCGCACCCGGGATGTCCGCGGTCGGGCGCTGCTCGAACCTTATGTCTGGACCTTTCGCACGGCAGGTGATGTATGAGTTCAACGATTTCCACCCGTTTCGCGCATTGGTACGGCCTGCTCCTTGTCGGCCTGTTGGCCGGTTGTGGTGCCGACGGATTGACACCCGACCCGGCGTCGGACGGTGCGCCGCTGCGGGTCATGACCTTCAATGTCGGCATCCCCGAGTGCGCCAACGACCCGGACGCGGCCTACACCTGCGACGACGCGGAAATCGCCGGCGAGTGGTACGGCACCGGCCTGTCTCATCGGTCGCTGTTTGCGGATACGGCGGCCTTTGTTCGTGCGACGCGCCCGGATGTTGTCGCGCTGCAGGAGATCTTTCACGCCGGGAGCTGCCCGGAGATTCCGCCGGAATTCCACCCCGGCTTCATTTGCGAAGGCTGGCAGCCGGGGGACCCGACCGTCAGCCAGATCGTGCTTGGCGAGGATTATCAGATCGCCTGCCATCAGGGGCGGCCGGACAAGTGTCTGGCCGTGCACCGTGAGGCCGGGCGCTTCGCGGGCTGCGCCGGGGGCCTGTGCCTCGATCACCTGCAGGGCGGGCAGACGCCCGACTGTGGCGGCGGCACACGCGTGGGTCGCGGCGTGATCGTGCAGCCGGACGGCACGCAGTTCACGGTGGTCAACGTGCACGGCACCTCCGGGGTCACGCTGGCAGATCAGGACTGCCGAGTGCAGCAGTTTGAGCAGGTGTTCGTTGACCTCCAGGACGGTAGCGGTCAGCTGGGCGCAAACGGGGCGCGCAACATCGTGCTCGGTGACTTGAACACCGATCCGGTGCGGTTTGCCGCGCTGGATCGCAGCGCGCGAGCCTGGCGCGCCTTCGTAGGGCCGGATCGCCCCTTCCGCCAGATCTCGGCGGTGGGCTTGCTGGTCGAGCCCACCTATGCCGGGTTGATCAATATCGACCACGTCGCGGCCGATGCCTGGCTGGGTGAATGCTTCAGTGCGTCGCCCACCGACATCGTCGCCTACGATCATCAGCCGATCGTTTGCGATCTGTCTCCCGACCAGGCCGATTGAACCGGATTTAACAGACGCGAATCACGGCCTGAGAGTTGCATGAAGCCAGTCGGATGCTGGTTATTCATGTGTACATGCGTCCTGGGCTCGCGAACGGAGACGATGGTGATGGCCAGGCTGTGGTGAAACATTTATCAAGACCTGACTTGGGTCGGCGCCGGGACGGCGTATCCATGTGGTCGTTTACTTGTGGCTGATGGAGCTGCCGTTTTCATGAGGCTCAATACGATTCTGCTGGTGGATGACAATCCCGCGGACAACTACATTCACCGCCGCATCCTGCTGCGCGCAGACTGTGCTGAGAACATTGAAGTGAGCCTCAATGGTGCCGAAGGTGTGGCGTACATCAGCCAGCGCATTGAGCAACATCAGGCGCTGCCGGAGCTGATTTTTCTCGACATCAACATGCCCGTGCTCGACGGTTGGGGGTTCCTCGAGGAATTTCGCGCACTACCCCTGGCTGCGGAGGACGCCCCCATCGTGGTCATGCTGACAACGTCGCTGCATCCGCGTGACGTGGCCCGTGCTCGCAAGAGCGGAATGGTGGCGGAGTACATCGACAAGCCTTTGACGGTGGAGACGCTGGAGACCCTTCTTCAACGTCTGTTTGTCGACGCGTCGAGATCCGGCTAATAACCCGTTCGTCGAGTCGTCGGATCGATGTGGCTGGCGGCCCGCCGCGACAGGACTGTTGTGTTGCTCGAGCGCTCGCGGGTCGGGTCAGTTGAGCAACGCGTGATAGACGGGGATGCCAATCAATATGTTGAATGGGAACGTCACGCCCAGCGAGGCCACCATGGCCATGCCAACGTCGGCTTCGGGAATGGCATGACGGATGGCAGCCGGCGCGGCGATGTATGACGCACTCGCCATCAGGGTGGCGAGGATCAGCGCGCTACCTGCGGGCAGGCTCAGAACCAACGCCATCAGCATGCCGGTCAGTGCCAGTAGGGGCGGCACGACCAGGCCAAAGCCGACAACACGCCAGCTCTTGGGCTGCCAGGCGCGAATATAGCCGGCTGTCGTGATTCCCATTTCCAGCAGAAATAACCCCAGCAGCCCCGGAAACAGGGCGAGGAAAAACGGCGCAATCGTTGTCACGCCCTGCGGTCCGTAGAGGTAGCCGATCACGACGCCGCCCGTCAGAAGCAGAACACTGCGCCCGGTCAACGCCTCATGAATCAGGCCGCTACGGGACGGTGCGGACGATGATCCTTGCGAGTAGCGCCGGTACACCACAATGCCGGCGATGATCGCGGGCATTTCCAGCAAGACCAGATACAGCGTGGTCTGCGGGGCAATGGGTAACTCGCGCATCTGGGCATACGCGAGTACTACGGCAAAAGTGCCGGCGCTCACGGACCCATAGTGGGCCGCGAGGCTGGCGCTGTTGGCCACATTCAGGCCAATGATCTTGCGCAGTGCCGGATACAGCGCCATTGGCACCGCGAACCCGGCGGCCGTGATCAGCAGAAGCTCGGGAACCAGCGCCATGCTGAGGTTTCCGT
>JBDNBC010000232.1:0-14501 GCA_039768115.1 Oceanococcaceae bacterium | reverse complement strand
GATCACCCGCGAAGACGTGCAGAGTTATGCCAAGCGGCGCCTGCAACAACCGGAATCCGCCGGCGGCGGGGCATTGCCAGCCATCCCGGCTGTGGATTTCGCCAAGTTCGGCCCTGTCGAAACGGTGCCATTGCCGCGCATTCGCAAACTCAGTGCCGCGCATCTGCATCGCAGTTGGGTCAATGTCCCACACGTCACTCAGACTGATCGAGCCGATATCACGGATCTCGAAGCCTTTCGCAAGGCGCGCAATGCGGCGGGTGACGGGCCCAAGCTCACCCTGCTTCCGTTCATCATGAAGGCCTGCGCGCACGTGCTGCGGCGCTACCCGGATTTTCGCAGCGCGCTGGCGCCTGACGGCGAATCGCTGATTCGGCGTGAATCGGTTCACATCGGTTTTGCCGCAGACACCGAGCATGGCCTGGTGGTGCCGGTGGTGCGTGATGTCGACCAGAAATCGGTGAGTGCCCTCGCCGAAATCTGCGCAGAACTGGCGGACAAGGCCCGACGCGGCAAGCTGTCGCCCGGCGATATGCAGGGCGGCTGTTTCTCCATATCCAGCCTCGGCGGCATTGGCGGCGAGCATTTCACGCCGATCGTCAATGCGCCGGAAGTGGCGATACTCGGAGTGTCGCGCGCCTCAATGGCGCCGGTGTGGGACGGCCAAAGCTTTATTCCGCGGCTGATCGTACCGTTGAGCCTGTCCTACGATCACCGCGTCATTGATGGTGCCGCCGCCGCGCGCTTCACTACCGAGCTGGCCGGGTTGCTCGCCGACATGCGTCTGATGCTGCTCTAGTTCGGGCGGTGCGCGTCGTCTGCGCGAAAGATCGCGGCTGTTGCCGATTCCCTTCCTGAGCCGTTCTTGATACCGTCAGGGATGGGCGTCTCATCGGGGATGCCCTACCCACGAGGAGACGCACAATGAAAGGATTTCGCCGCACGCTCGGGATATGCGTGTGCCTGGGGGCGCTAGCCGCCTGTGATTCGGCCACCGACGACGGGCGTACGGCCTTTGGCCCCAAGCCGCTGTTTGATCCATTCCCCCTGCCGACCAATGCCACGGGCTCGCCCATCCTGCCCCTGCCCATTGATCTGCTGTTCGGCCAGGAGCCGGGCCAGGACGACAACCCCGCCAATGACGCCGATGGCACGCTCGCGCCGGCCGGGTCTCTGGCAGCCTTGCCCGGATGGGGTTTGGTCGACGGCTGGTCCACCAGTGCGGCCTTGTTCCTCAACCTGCAGGGCCCGGTGGACGTCGAGAATGCCGCCAACGGCATCCGCATCTTCGACAGCCGCAGCCCGCGTGAACTGGTCCCTGGCGAAGACTTCCGGGTGTCGCGCTCGCCGGTATCGGCGCTCAGCCCCCGGCTGGTCGTGCACTGGCTGAAGCCACTCAATGAATCCAGCCGTTATCTCGTCGCTCTGACCCGGGATTTGCGCAGCCCCGACGGCGCGCCCGCGCTGGTCAATGAGCTGTTCGCGGTGCTGCGCAACCCGACGCCCTTCGCCGAGCAAACCGACGTGGACAGCGTGACCCTGCGTGCCGGCTTGATGCAGTTGGGTCGAGGCGATCTGATCCCGCAGATTGAAGTGCTGCGCAGCAGCTTCATGCAGCCGGTTCTGAGCGGCATTGAGCAGCTGTCAGCGGCCCTGGCGCAGGCGCCGAATGCGCGACCCGCCCTGTCGCGCGACGATATGGTGCTGGCCTGGTCGTTTACGACACAGTCGATCAGCCCGACGCTTGACGGCATTAATGACAGCGCTGAAGCCCAGTTTCTGCAACTGACGCCGAGCGGTCTGAGCCTGGCGCAAGTGGTGCCGCCGGGCACACCGGCAGAGCCACTGCCGCTGCCGCCCGCGCTGGACCCGGAAATCCAGGTCGGCGCACTGCGCCTGCCCTACTACCATGCTCCCGGTGCCGAGAACATTCTCAGCTCGATCTGGGAAAACAACGGCGTGATCGCCGACGGCGTCATGCACCCGGCCCTGAATGCTCCCTGTGCCGCCTTGCTGCGGCCGCAAAGCACGACGCTGTGTTACCCCGATCCGCAGGTGCAGGCCGACGTCACCGTTCCGGTGCTGGCGGCCCGACCGCGTGGCGACATGCCGGACGGTGGCTGGCCGGTGGTGATCTTCCTGCACGGCATCACCCAGGACCGCAGCAACATGCTGGCCATCGCCAGCGCCCTGTCGGCGGCCGGCTTCGTCACCATCGCGATTGACCAGCCGCTGCACGGTCTGCCGCCCGGCCACCCCCTGCGGGTGCCCGGAACCACCGAACGCACCTTTGATGCCGATCTGGATGGTGACGGCGAAGTGGATCCATCCGGCACCCATTTCGTCAACCTGACGAGCACGGCGACGGCGCGCGACAACATCCGCCAGTCTGTGGCCGATCAGATTCACCTCCTACGCTCGCTTGGCAACGTCCGCCTGGGCGCGGCGCAGGATGAACCCATCAACACCGACCGTATTCACTTCGTCGGCCATTCGCTCGGCGGCATTGTCGGAACGACCCTGCTCGGCGCCAATGCGGAGATCAAGGCCGCAACGGTCGCCATGCCCGGTGGTGGGATCGGCAAGCTGCTGGATGCCTCGGCCACCTTTGGCCCGGTTGTGCAGGCTGGGCTCGAGGCGGCCGGTGTCGTCAAGGGCACCGACACCTACGAGATCTTCCTGCGCTTCGCCCAGCTGACCATCGACTCCGCCGACCCGATCAACTGGGCGGCACGGGCCACGGCCGACCGACCGGTACACCTGATCGAGGTGCTCGGTGACAGCGTGGTGCCCAACAATGCGGTCGATGCCGAGGGCCTGATCATCCCCGGGTTCCTGTCCGGCACCCAGCCGCTGGGCCGCACCATGGGCCTGACGCCCGTAGCGGTCAGTCCGCCGGTGGACCCACCGCGGGTGCTCAGCGGAAGTCAGTGGGTGCAGTTTGATCAAGGCAACCACGGCAGCATCCTGTCGCCCACCACAGCCGACCCGAATGCCGACCCGGTGTTCGTTGAAATGCAACGCCAGGTGGCCAACTTTCTCGCCAGCAACGGTGTCTGCCTGCCTCTGGGCAGCGACTGCCCGCAACCCTGATTGGAGCGCATCATGACTATGCAATTACACCGGTATTCGGTTGGCGCTCTGGCCAGCGTGATCGGCGCGTTCGTGACCCTGCCTGCCCACGCCATCGCTTTCGATTGGGGTGAGGTGACGGGGCAGATGGAAAACACCGTCAGCGTTGGTGCGGCGGTTCGCCTCGAACGCCAGGATCCGGCACTTGTCGGGCGGGCCAATGTCACGGCCGACGGCGAGCCGGGTCTGGCGTTCTCCACTAACGCCGATGATGGCAACCTGGCCTTCGACAAGGGGGATCTGATCTCCGCCGGATTCAAGATCAACTCCACCCTGACGATGAACTGGCGCGATTTCGGTGCGCGTTTCCGTGGCCGCTACGTGTTTGACTCCGTGCTCAACGACCACGACTTTTTCGACCCCGCGGATTTCGCCGGAGCCGCAGGCATGCCGCCCCGCGCGGGCACGCCTGAAGACCTGCAGCGGCGCCGCAGTCAGCTGCAGAATCGCATCGGCAACGATGCGGAGCTGCTCGAGGGCTACGCGTTCGGCTTCGTCTCGGTGTTCGGTCACGACGTGGCCCTGCGCCTCGGTCATCAGGTGCTGAACTGGGGTGAGTCCACGTTCATTCAGAACGGCATCAACAGCATCCTGGCGGTGGATGCCGCCAACCTGCGCGTGCCGGGCTTTGATGTGTCGGAGCTGTTCCTGCCGGTTGGCATGGCCTGGATGTCGACCGAGCTGTTCGGCGGTATCAGCCTGGAAGCGTTTTACCAGTACGACTGGCGCGAAACCCGCCCGGATCCGTCCGGCTCATTTTTCGCCACCAATGATTTCGCACTGTTCGGTGCCGAAACCGCCGAAGTGGGATTTGGCCGTTGCCCGGAATTGTCCGCCCCAGGCGTCTGCCCGGCGGCAGCGGGAGGTTCAGCGATCCCGCGCCAGCCCGATCGCAAACCGGATGACGGTGGCCAGGGCGGTGTGGCGCTGCGCTACTTTGCCGAGGCCCTCGGCGGTGCCGATCTCGCCGTGTACTTCGCCAACTATCACAGCCGTCTGCCGTTGATCAGCGGCAATGCGGCACCCGCCGGCTTCGAGGGCATCGCGCCCGCCGGCGGCTACTTTGTCGAGTATCCCGAAGACATCAAGCTCTATGGCCTCAGTTTTAATGCGGCGCTGCCCTTTGGCGGCCTGGCGCTGCAGGGCGAGTACAGCCTGAAGCAGGACCAACCGCTGCAGATCGAGGACATCGAAGTGCTGCTGGCCGGTCTGCGCACACCGCTGCCCTCGCAGATCGGGCCCTTCGCGCCGGGTGAGGAGATCCAGGGCTGGCGGCGTCACGATGTCAGCCAGTGGAACCTGTCGGCAACCAAGGCCATTGGTCCCTCGGCGGTCTTCGGCTATGACCAGGCGCTGCTGCTGCTGGAAGTCGCCGGGAGTCACATCCACGGCCTGCCGGACCCGGACGAATTGCTCTATGAGGCACCCGGCACCTTTTTGCCGGCCAACCCCGTGGTCGCGGCCGCCGTCGGCCTGTTTAATGACAACGGCGCGCCGTTGACGCAGGGCAACGACTATGTGGATGCCTTTTCCTGGGGGTATCGACTGGCCGCTCGTCTGACCTTCAACAATGTCCTGCAGCGCTTTGAAGTCTCCCCGACCTTGCGTTACTCCCACGACGTGAATGGCACATCGGCGACGCCCATCCTGAATTTCGTCGACGGTCGGCAGGAGGCGGTGGCCAGCATCAACGTGGATTATCAGCTGGTGTGGCAACTGGGCCTGTCCTATGCCCGGTACTGGGGTGGCGGGCCATTCAACCTGATCCGCGACCGGGACAACCTCGGGTTGACGCTCGCCTACAGCTTCTAGTCGCGCGGCCCGGCCGTCGGCCCGCCGGCATGGTTGGCCGATTGACCGGGCGCACCCTGGTGTAGCGCGTCGCGGACCTCGGCGGGGACGGGCGTCTTTTCCAGCCGGTCGTTGACCATCACATAGGTGGTGTCGATATCAGCCAGATGCCGCCCGTCGCCCGCATGCTCGATATCCACCCGCAGGCGGAATGAGGTGGTGCCGATGTGTTGGGTGGAGACCTCGGCCATCAGGACATCATCGAAACGCGCCGGGGCCCGCCACTGCGTGACCTGCCGCACGAGCTGGTAATCGAGGCGGCCATCGACCAGCGCATCCCCGAAGCCCAGCGCGCGGAAGAACTCCGTGGTGGCCAGTTCGACGTAGTCGCCATAGCGGCTGTTAAACACCACTTTTTGCGCATCGCATTCACCGTAGCGCACGCGCAGAAAGTAGCGAAAAGGCGGATTCATCATGGTGGAAGGGAATGCAGAACAATGGGTGTGACGGCATCATGCCCCTGCGTGCCGCAGGCCGCAGGCCCGCTCTTGCGGGGGAAATGTATTGCAACCGTATGACGTGAGGAGACTGCATGACGACTGCCGAGCCCGTGGATCGACTGACCTTGTGGCATTGCCGTACCGCGCGCTCGTTGCGGCCGCTGTGGGCGCTGGAAGAGATGGCGCTGGACTACGAGCTGATCACGCTGCCGTTCCCGCCCCGGATCTTCCAGAAGGATTTCCTCCAGCGCAATGCGCTGGGCACGGTACCGTTCTTTACCCATGGAGCGACGGAGCTGACCGAGTCCACCGGCATCTGCCTGTATCTGGTGGAACGCTTTCAACGCCATGATTTCGGCCTGCGGCCGGAGCACCCCGAGTACGGCGATTACCTGAACTGGCTGTTCCAGTCCGACGCGACGCTGACCTTTCCGCAGACACTGGTTCTGCGGTATTCCCAGTTCGAGTCGCCCGAGCGCCGCCAGCCGCAGGTGGTCGAGGACTACCGGCTGTGGTTCCTGGCGCGCTTGCGGCGCCTCGATGCCCATCTGCTAACCCGCGAGTATCTCTGCGACAACCGCTTCACGATTGCCGATATCGCCGTGGGCTACGCGCTGCATCTGGGCCGGCTGCTGGGGTTGGACGGCTTCTATCAGCCTCAGACCCGCGATTATCTGGAGCGCCTTTCGGAGCGCCCGGCGTTTCGCAAAACCGAGCCGATGGGCGCCGACAAGGCCCCCTTCACCATCCGGCCCTATCCCTTTACCTGACACGCAGAGCCCCGCATGGCCACCATCACGACAGCACTGGACCCCGCCTCGGAACGCTACGCGCGCAATGCCGCGGCCATGCGTACCGCCGTGGAGGAATTCCGCTTCATCGAGCGCAAGGTCATCGATGCCGCGGCCGGCAAGGAGGCGCGCTATCGTCAGCGCGGGCTGATTCCGCCGCGCGAACGGCTGAGCCTGCTGCTGGATACGGGCGCGCCCTTTCTTGAGCTATCAACCCTGTGTGGCTACATGCAGGAAGAGGATCGCGATGGCTCTGGCGCCGGCGGCAGCTGCATCGCTGGCATCGGGCATGTTGCCGGGACCCGCTGCGTGGTCGTCGCTGACGACTACCTGACCAAGGGCGGCACAATCACCCCGCTGGGCGCAGCCAAACGCCAGCGATTGATGCAGATCGCGCATGACAACCGACTGCCGCTGGTCACGCTCGCGCAGAGCGGCGGCGGCAATCTCAAGCTGGTGGGAGATTTCTTCGGCACCACCGGTTCCAGCTTTGCGATGCAGGCGCGGTTGTCGGCGGCGGGTATTCCGCAGATCACCGTCGTGCATGGCGGGGCCACGGCCGGTGGCGCCTATCAGCCCGGCTTGTCGGATTACGTGGTCATGATCCGCCGCCAGTCGACGGTGTATCTGGCCGGCCCGGCGCTGCTCAAGGCGGCGACCGGCGAGGTGGCCAGCGACGAGGAGATCGGCGGCGCGGAGATGCATGCGGGCATCGCCGGTACGGCCGACTACCTGGCCGAAAACGACGCGGACGGTATTCGCATCGCCCGCGATATCGTCCGTTCTCTGGGTTGGGAGGACGATCCCACTCGCGGCGCACCGCAAGCCTCCTCCCCGCCCCAATACCCGGCCGAGGAGCTGCTGGGCATTGTCTCGGAAGACCCGAAAACGCCCTACGACATGCGCGAGGTGGTGGCCCGGATCGTTGACGATTCGCACTTTCTCGAATTCAAGCCGGCGTTTGATCAGGGCACGATTTGTGGCCACAGCCACATCGAGGGCCGGCCCTGCGGGATCATCGGCAACAACGCCCCGATTACCGCGCAGGGGGCCGCCAAGGCGGCGCAGTTTATCCAGCTCTGCGAGCAGGCCCGGGTGCCGCTGCTGTTCCTGCACAACACCACCGGCTTCATGGTGGGCACCGAGGCCGAGCGCGCGGGCATCATCAAGCACGGCTCGAAGCTGGTGCAGGCGGTCACCAACGCCAAAGTGCCGCGCATCAGCGTGGTCGTCGGCGGCTCCTACGGGGCGGGCAATTACGCCATGTGCGGCCGCGGCATGAACCCGCGCTTCATGTTCGCCTGGCCGCGTTCGGTGGTGTCGGTGATGGGCCCGGCGCAGGCCGGCAGCGTGATGCGCCAGGTGGCCGAGGCCAAGATGCGCCGCTCCGGCACTGTCGATACCAATATGCTCGATGCCATTGAACAGGACGTGGTGAAAACCATGGACATCAAGTCGCGCGCGCTGGCCAACACCGCCCGCCTGTGGGATGACGGGATGATCGACCCCCGCGACACCCGGGCCGTGGTGGCCTACGTCCTGCGCGTGTGCCGTGAAGGTGACGCCCGTTCGCTGCAGCCGAATTCCTTCGGCATCGCGAGAATGTGAGATGAGCTTCGAGAAAATTCTGATTGCCAACCGCGGCGAGATTGCCTGCCGGGTGATTCGTACGGCGCGCGCCCTGGGCTACCCGACGGTGGCGGTGTACAGCGCGGCGGACATCGATGCCCCGCATGCGCGGCTTGCCGACGAGGCCGTCGCCATCGGTCCGGCAGCGGTGGGCGCGTCCTACCTCAATGGCGAGCGCGTCCTGGCGGCAGCGCAACGCGTGGGCGCGGATGCGATTCATCCGGGGTACGGCTTTCTTTCGGAAAACGCGGACTTTGCTCAGGCCTGCGCCGATGCCGGCATCGTGTTTATCGGCCCGCCGGTCGAGGCCATCGCCCTGATGGGCAGCAAGAGGCTGTCGAAGATCGCCATGCAGGAGGCCGGCGTGCCCTGCGTGCCCGGCTATCAGGACGCGGACCAGAGTGACGCGACGCTGATCGCCCAGGCGCAGCGGATCGGTATGCCGGTGATGATCAAGGCTTCCGCCGGGGGCGGCGGTCGCGGAATGCGGTTGGTTCACGACGCGCAGGCACTGGCCGAGCAGATCGCCAGTGCCCGCTCCGAGGCGCAAAACGCTTTTGGCAGTGGCGAGTTAATTCTGGAAAAGGCGGTGATCGCGCCTCGGCATGTCGAAATCCAGGTCTTTGCGGATGCCCATGGCCAGGTGCTGCATCTGGGCGAGCGCGACTGCTCCATACAGCGCCGGCACCAGAAGGTGGTGGAAGAGGCGCCCTCGCCCGGTGTCGACCCGGACCTGCGCGCGCAGATGGGCGCGGCTGCCGTGGCCGCCGCACGCGCCTGCCAGTACCGCGGTGCGGGCACGGTGGAGTTTCTGCTGGATGCCGAGCGGCAGTTCTACTTTCTTGAGATGAACACCCGCCTGCAGGTCGAGCATCCGGTCACCGAGATGGTGACCGGCCTGGATCTGGTGGAATGGCAGATTCGCGTGGCGCGTGGCGAGCCCCTGCCGCTGACGCAGGAGCAGGTGCGCCTGTCCGGGCATGCCGTCGAGGTGCGCCTGTACGCCGAAGATCCGCGCCAGGATTTCCTGCCGCAAACCGGTGAGTTGCACCGTTGGCAGCCGGCGACCGGCGCGGGCTTGCGCTGTGACGACGGCGTCAGCGCGGGGCAGATCATCGGCGCGCATTACGACCCGATGCTGGCCAAGCTGATCGCCTGGGCGCCGGATCGCGCAACGGCTCTGCGCAAGCTGGCCCTGGCGGTGGCCGACAGCCGGGTGCTGGGCATCAACAGCAACAAGCATTTCTTGCTGCAGGTCTTGCGCCATCCGGTGTTTCGAGCCGGCGAGGCGACGACGCATTTCATCGCCGACCACCTCCCCGCGGCTCCCGCGGCGGCGCCAACTGCGCCGACCCTGGCCTGTGCAGCCGCCTTGCTGTACCTGCGCGGGCGTGCGCAGGTCGCGCCGCATTATCACTGGCAGCGCGCCGACGCTGAGGGCGGCATTCTGCAACTGGAATATCGGGGTGAGCGCACGGCGCTGTCTGTTCGCGTGAGCGGTATGGAGTTCGCGGTGCAGCAGGGCGCGCAGACGACATCCCTGGCCTTGCGCGATGTCGGCCCCGATACGGCCCGCATCGAGATCGATGGCGTGACCCGGCGCTGTGATTACCTCATTCACAAGGATGTGGTGTTTCTGGATACCGGTGACGGGCACTACGCGCTGCAGGATGTCACTCAGCAGCCGGCGCGGGCCGCCGATGCCGCGGCCGATGGGGCGGTTCGGGCGGCGATGGACGGGGTCATCGTGGCGATTCACGCGGCGGCAGGCGACGTGGTGCGTGCCGGACAGACGGTGATCGTCATGGAGGCCATGAAGATGGAGCATGCTCTCAAAGCGGGCGTCGACGGCCGGCTGGAGACGCTCTCGGCTGCCGTGGGCCAGCAGGTCAAGGCCCGCCAGCTGCTCGCCCAGCTGGCGCCCGCGGCGGAGGATCCGGCATGAGAACGACACCGCTGCGCATTGGCTGTGCCTCCGGGTTCTACGGCGACAGCCAGTTGGCGGCGCGGCAACTGGTGGAGCGCGGGGCGCTGGATTTTCTGGTGTTCGACTACCTGGCGGAAGTGACCATGGGCATTCTGGCCCGCGCCAAGGCCAAGGATCCGAGCCAGGGCTATGCGCGCGATTTCGTCACGGTCGCGATGGCCGATGTGCTGGCCGACTGCGCTGCCCGCGGGATTCGCGTCGTCGCCAATGCCGGTGGGGTCAACGTGCCGGCCTGTGTGGCCGCCCTGCAGCAGCTCTGCGCCGAGCAGAACCTGGACCTGACCATTGCTGGCGTCAGCGGCGACGATCTCAGCGCCCGGCTTCCGGAACTGGCGGCCGAGGGCCTGCCCGACATGGAGACCGGCCAGCCGTTGCCGGCGCGGCCGATCAGCATCAACGCCTACCTCGGCGCGCAGCCTATTGCGGCAGCCCTGGCGGCGGGGGCGGATGTCGTCGTCACCGGGCGGGTGGTCGACAGCGCCGTGGTCATCGGCCCGCTGCTGCAGGCTTTCGGCTGGTCCGCCGACGATTACGATCGGCTGGCGCAGGCGGCGCTGGCCGGCCACATCCTCGAGTGCGGAGCGCAGTGCACCGGGGGCAATTTCACCGACTGGCATACAGTCGACGACTTCGCCACCATCGGTTATCCCATTGCCGAGGTCCAGCCGGACGGCGTGTTCGAGGTCAGCATTCCGGCGCAGACCGGCGGGCGCGTCACCGTGGGCAGCGTTGGCGAGCAGATCCTCTACGAGATTGGCGACCCGGCGAATTATCTCCTGCCCGATGTGGCCTGCGACTTCACCGCCGTCGAGCTGACCGATCAGGGCGACAACCGGGTGCGGGTCGCGGGCGCGCGGGGTCGGGCGCCGGGGACGCAGTACAAGGTCTGCGCCACCTGGGTCGATGGAATGGCGCTGAAAGGCAGCGTGTTCTATGGCGGGCCGCGGGCCGCCGAGAAGGCACGTACAGCGCTTGATGCCTGGGTAAGACGCTGCCGGGCCGTGTTTGCCGACCGCGGCTGGGGTGATTTCCGCGAGGTGTATCACGAGATCATCGGAACCGAAGCCACTTACGGCCCGCATGCCCGCGTCGGTGCCGTGCGCGAAGTCATGGCCAAATACGGCCTGCATCACGACCATCCGCAGGCGCTGGCCTTTGCCGCCAGCGAGCTGGCGTATCTGGCCACGTCGGGCCCGCCGGGGATGAGCGGGTTGATGGGTGGCCGGCCGCGACCAATGCCGATGGTCCGCGTCCACTCGGCCCTGCTCGACAAGAGCCGCGTGCCGGTCCGGGTCCAGCGGGGCGCCGAGGTGATTGCCGAGACCTGCTATCCCGGTACGCCCTCGGCACCGGTCGCCGCTCGTCACGCCGCGTTCCCCTCACCCGATGATGACGCCGATGTGGTGGCGGTGCCGCTGGAAACGCTGGCCTTTGCGCGCAGTGGTGACAAGGGCAACAGCGTTAATATCGGCGTGCTCGCGCGCGAGTCGGCGTACCTACCGTATATCGCTGATCAGTTGACGGCGGAGGTAGTGGCCGGCTACTTCGAGCATGTGGTGCGCGGCACCGTAACCCGATATGTGCTGCCCGGCCTGGGGGCCTTCAATTTCCTGCTGACCGAGGCCCTGGGTGGTGGCGGCAGCGCAACATTGCGCATCGATGCCCAGGGCAAAGCCTGGGCGCAGATGCTGCTGTCGTTCGAGGTGCGCGTGCCCCGGCGCGTGCTCGACGATTTCGCCGACTAACTGCCGATGCCCGGCACGGGTATGGCATCATCAAGCCAGTGTTCAGCCTCCGGGCTGAAATATCGGACATTCTTGAGGAGACATGACATGTCGAAGCGCATCGTCGCCGCGCTATTGCTGGCGTCAACTGCCCCGGTGTGGGCCCAACCCCCGGCTGACGAAATCGCCAAGCTGGGTATCGAAGGCACCGAATACACCCCGCTCGGCGCCATCCGTGCGGGAACCGCCGACGGCCAGGTGCCGGAGTGGACTCCTTACACGCCGCATGATTCGCTGATTGCCGAGCCTCGCTGGCTGGATAACCGCTTTGCGGACGAAAAGCCGCTGTTTACCGTCACCAAAGCCAACATGGCCGAGTACGCGAATCTGCTCTCGGAGGGTCACAAGCGGCTGCTCGAGCGCTATGACTCCTACGAAATGCATGTTTATACGAGCCACCGCGATGCGGCCTGGCCGGATGAAATCTATGAGGCAACGATCGAAAACGCCTCGCGGGCGACGCTGGAAGACGGCGACCCGGACAAGCTGCGCAATGCGACCCTCGGTTTTCCCTTCCCGATTCCCACCAACGGAGCCCACCCCTGGTGGAACCATCGCCTGAAATGGCGTGGCGAAAACGTCACGCGGTTCAACAATCAGGCCATCGTCCAGGATGACGGCAACTTCCAGCTGACCAAGATCGTCGAGGAAGTGAAGTTCAAATACGCGAACATTTCCGAGCCGGGCACGATGAACGGGCCGGACGACATCTTCCTGTGGTATCTCTCGGCAACTACGGCACCGCCCCGTATCGCCGGCCAGCTGTTGCTGGCCTGGGAACATGCCGACTATCGCTCCGCCTGGTTGTACAACCCCGGGCTGCGGCGGATTCGACGGGCTCCGTCCGTCGGCTATGACAATCCCTATGAAGGCACTGATGGTCAGCAGTTTTACGATCAGGTCGACATGGTCAACGGCAAGCTGGATCGCTTCACCTGGAAGCTGATGGGTCGCAAGCCGATGATCACGCCGTACAACAGCTATGCGATCAACTCCAATGAGCTGAAGTACGAGGACATCCTCAGTGGCCGTCATATCAACCAGGACCTGGCCCGCTACGAGATTCACCGCATGTGGGTCGTCGAAGCCAATAACAAGCCGGATGTGCGCCACACCTTCAAGAAAAAGGTCATCTACTTTGACGAGGACACCTGGACCGCCACGATGATCGATAACTACGATCACCGTGACGAGTTCTATAAATTCCAGGAAGGCCATTTGGTCTGCGTCGAGACCATGCGGACCTGCTCGACCGTGCCGGAGATCATCTACGACCTGCAGTCCCGGACGTATTTCGCCACGGCGATGATCAACGAAGACAAGCCGAACGACTTCACAGTGGAGTTTGACGAGAAAGACTTCGACCCGAACCGGGTGGCGCGTCGCGCGAACCGCTGATCACAACACGTGCCGCCCCGGCGGCGACAGCAAAGGCCCGGTTCAACCGGGCCTTTTTTTGTCTAGCCAGGCTGGTAGTCAGGGATTTCGAGCACGATGCGCCACTGACCGTCGTCGTCCAGCCGCCAGTACTGCCGCTTGGGGGCAAGCGACTGGTAGTTGCTGGACTCATACCGCTGGGTGAAATCCACCTGCATCATGCGCCCCTCGGACCCCGGGTAAACGTAGGCGGCAATCTCATCCACGCCGACCCGAATCCAGTCCTTATACGCATTGACGGCGCGCTTCTGTTCGCGCAGTTGGTCGCGGGTCAGGCCGGCAATGCGGGCATCCGCGCTGTACATGGCTGCCAGCTCGTCCGCATCGCCGGTTTCCCAGGCTGCCGTCCATTGCTGCAGGGCCTCGGTCAGGTGCTCGGCCCGCTGTGCGCGGGTGCCGCGGTCCACCCAAGTCACGCGGTCCGCAAACACGACCGTAGTCCGCTGCAGATGAATGAACGGCTCCAGGCTGGTGAGGTCGGCGTTGGCCAGGGTGATGCAGCCCTCGCTTGAACGCGGCCCGCGAATCCCGCCGTTCTCGGGGGGATTGCCATGCAACCAGATGCCATATCCCGTGCGGCCAAGCATGCGATCCAGCGGATTGGGGTAATCCACCGGCCAGGCCCCGTCACCGTACAGTGGTGGCAACTCCTGACCGGGAATCCAGCGCGTGACGGTGTAAATCCCGACCGGACTGAGATTGTCGCCTTCCACCTCCTTGCCGTACCCCTGCTTGCCTATGGACAGGAACATGGCCCGCAGCAGCGTCAGATCACCCGCCTCATGGGCATAGAGATACAGGCGGTTGGCAGACAGATCGGCGACCAGGACGTGCGCGATTGACGACGGCAGCGCCAGCACCGACTGCGGCACCATCGTGCGTTCGCGCGGGCCCAGCTCGAGCGAATCGCGGAACAGATCTGCCGAAGTGGACGGGTGCGCTATGGCGACGTCCAGCGCGTCACCGAGCTCAGCGTCGGTCGCATGGGCAGCCACGCTGGCCAGCACCGGCAGCGGCGCACCAGCAGCCAGCGCCATGCCCAGCAGTACCCGCTGTAAACACCGCCCGCCCGCCGACAGCCGGGCAGGCGAGGACTCAGATGTCGACATCTTCGCGGGTAATACGCCAGCTGCGTCCTTCCCGGGCGAATTCCATCACCTTCAACACCTGGTCGGCGTACGAGTTGGATTGATAGACCTGCATGAAGCGTACGCGCGCCGTATTGGCATCGATTACGGTCACTTGCGGATTGAGTACATTGATATTGATGCTGGTCGGCGCCGTCAGACGGGCGCGACGTTGCTGCTTCCAGGTATCCAGCGACACGCCATTCCCGGGCACGAAGCGATTGCTGTACGACGCCAGATAACGCGCCACATCCTGATCCGACCAGGCCTGGGCCCAGCCCTGCAGGGCATCCAGGGCCGCCTGTTCGGTATCGCGGTTGATG
>JBDNBC010000231.1:0-21771 GCA_039768115.1 Oceanococcaceae bacterium | reverse complement strand
CGGCGCGCTGGGGCACCATTTCCGAAACCTCGAACTGGGGATGGTTTGATCCTCGGCTGGATTCCTATGGGCAGCGCGCACCGGACGACCCCGAAGCCCATCGCACCCCCGTGGTAGTCGGCGAGTGGACGATTCCGGCCCGCTGGGACGACCAGGAGTTTGCGCTGCGCGGCGCGTTCGAGTGGCAGCCACTCAACCCGCTCATTGCGCAGGGGGAACTGCTGACAACGCAGCCCGCGCCATCTGTGTATCTGCGCTTGATCGCGGGCTCAATGGACGCGCTGATGATCGATAACCGCAGCGGCAAACCGATCACTCTGATCGGCCTGCGCGGAGAGCCGTGGCTGCGTATCGGCCCGGATCGGGTGGAGGCCAACATTGCCAGCCCGAGCTGGCGGGCGTGGGGCCGCAACAGCGCCGATGCATCGCCCACCGACAGCGACGAGCCGCGCTGGATTACCGTTGGTGGCGGCAGTCGCTGGAGCTGGCTGGAGCCACGGACGCGCCCGATTAATGCGCCAGACGACATTGTCACCGTCGACTGGACGGTGCCTCTCATTCATGACGGTAAGCCGCTTACCGTTTCCGGACGCACGCACTGGGTAGACGCCAGTGAGCCTATGTAGGACAGTTCTTACGTGGGCGCTACCCCGCGCAGCGTATCGTTCACACCATGCCCGGCCTTGCCGGGCCTGGATGTTCGCGACGACTTTCAGCAATTAGGAGACAACACAATGACACCCATACCCTTGCGGGCACGTGCGGCTCTGGCGGCCGTTTTCGGCCTGTCCGCCCCGCTGGCGCACGCCATCACCCTTGACGTCGGGCCGATTTCGGCTCAGATCGACACCACGCTGTCCGCCGGCGTGTCGTTCCGGATGCAAGATGCCGCCGCCGATCAGATCGGCATCGCCAATGGCGGCCTGGCCCGTTCCGTCAACGATGACGACGGCAACTTTGGCTACGACAAAGGCGACGTCGTTTCGGCCGCCCTGAAAGGCACCGTCGACCTCGACATTGCGTTGCCCGGACCGTTCGGCATCTTTGCCCGTGGTACCGCTTTCTATAACCCCGAAGCATCGGAAGCAGACCTGCTGACGGATCGCCTGAACGCCAATGGCGGTCTTGGCTTTTCCCGTGAGCAGGGCACGCCGGAACTGGGGCCCATAGGTCAGGAGCGCACCGAGCGTGAAGGCGAACTGCTCGACCTGTTCGTCTACGGGGACTTCGATGTCTTTGGCATCCCCACCATCGCGCGCTTCGGCCGTCAGGTGGTGAGCTGGGGTGAAAGCACATTCATCCGCAACGGCATCAACATCATCAACCCGATCAATGTGGCGGCGATTCGGCTGCCCGGCGCCGAAATCAAGGAAGCGCTGACCCCGGTATCGATGCTCTATGCCGGCATGTCGCTGACCAATGACCTGTCCGTCGAAGCCTTCTGGCAAACCGACTGGGAAGAGACCGAAATCGACCCGCGAGGCAACTTTTTCTCGACCAATGACTTCGCGTCGGAAGACGGGGACAAGGCCGTCATCAGCTTCGGCCGTCGTCATGACGACAACACACGTCCCTTCGCCGTTTTGGATGACGACCCCAGCAATGACGGGGCACAGCAGGTCTGGGTCCCTCGTGAAGGGGACAACCGCCCCGGGCAAGAAGAGCATCAGGCCGGTGTAGCCTTCCGCTACTTTGCGGCCGGGCTGAACAACACCGAGTTCGGTTTGTTCTATGTGAACTACCACTCACGCACACCACTGGTATCCGCGGTGCGCGGGGCGGCCACTACTCCGGGCAATCTCGGCACCACGACCTGCTCGCAGGATGCGACAGCCGAGGGCTGCCGGGCCACTTTCACGGTGGATTATCCGGAGGACATCAGCCTCTACGGCCTGAGCCTGAACACTACGGCCCCGGGCGGGATCGCGGTACAGGGCGAAGTGTCATATCGACCCAATCAGCCCGTGCAGCTGGCGGCCACCGAAATCCTGCTGGGTGCGCTCGTGCCATCGGGAAGCACGCTCGGGGCCTTCCAGCCCGGCGATGTGATCACCGGGTTTGAACGGGTCGCCTTCACTCAGGCGCAGGTCACTCTGACCAAAGCCATGGGCCCGAGCTTTGGTGCCAATCAGTGGGTACTGCTCGGTGAAGTCGGCTACACCCATCAGGATCTCAGTGAAAACCTGTTCAACGGCCCCGGGGCGGGCCTTCCCTCGTGCAACACACCGGGTGGAATGCAAGGGGTTCTGGCAGCCGTTTCCAACGGCAGCTGCCAGGAAAACGTGGGCGGCGGCTATGCGACAGATAGCTCCTGGGGCTACCGCTTTGTCACCCGGCTCGATTACAACAGCGTGTTTGGTGCCATCAACGTTTCCCCGCGCGCGATTTTCTTCCATGACGTGAACGGCGTGAGCGCCAGCTTCAATGAAGACACCAAGATTGTCGGACTGGGCGTTGGCTTTGACTACCTGAATCGCTGGCGCGCCGACGTGTCCTACACCATCTTTACCGGTGGTCGGACGTACAGCGGTACGGATCCGGTCCCCGGCGGCACACCGCTGGGCCCCGAGCCGGCCGAAGGCGAACCGGACACCCGGACCCGAGCTCCCGGCACACCGGACCAGACTCTGGACTTCGCCACCAGCGCCAACCCCAGCCGCGACCGCGACTTCCTGTCGTTCTCGGTCAGCTACGCATTTTAGATTTCACGCCCTTTTGGAGACTTTCATCATGACGATACGTACATCGCCGGGCGTACTGGCGGCCGCGCTGCTCCTCGGAGCCGCCGGTACCGCTCACGCTGCGGTTTCCCCTGAACAGGCCGCACGCCTGGGTCAGGACCTCACGCCCATCGGCGCCGAAAAGGCCGGCAATGCCGCCGGCACGATTCCCGCCTGGACGGGCGGCATCAAGGACATCCCTGCCGGCTTCACGCAGGGCGGTCACTATCCGGACCCGTATGCCAGTGACCAGCCGCTGTTCACCATTGATGCCGGCAATCACGAGAAGTATGCGGCGAACCTCTCGCCGGGCCAGATCGCGCTGTTCAAGCGCTATCCGGAGACGCGCAAGATGGTCGTGTATCCCTCGCGCCGCAGCGCCCGCTATCCGGATGGCATCTATGCCGAAACCAAGGCCAATGCGACGACCGTCAAGCTGGTCGAAAATGGTGACGGCTTTACCGGCACCGATGGCGGCTTCCCCTTCCCGATTCCGCAGGACGGGCTGGAAACGATCTGGAACCACCTGACGGTCTACAAAGGTGAGACGTACGCGACCAGCTGGGCTCAGGCTCCGGTTACGGCAGGCGGTGACTACAACCTGGTCGAATTCGACTACGAGTACGACTTCGTTTACGGCCACCAGGGCAAGGGCCCCGGCAACCGCCAGGACAACCTGCTGTTCTACTTCCTGCAGGCGATCAAGGCCCCGCCGCGTCTGGCCGGTTCCATCCTGCTGGTGCACGACTATGCCGACCAGTTGACGGAGCCGCGCAAGGCCTGGGTCTACAACCCGGGGGCCCGACGGGTCCGACTGGCGCCCAATGTGGCCTATGACAACCCCGGCACGGCGGCAGATGGCCTGCGGACCAACGACGACTTCTTCATGTACAACGGCTCAACCGACCGTTACAACTGGGAGCTGGTCGGCAAGAAGGAGATGTACATCCCCTATAACGGCTACAAGATCAACGGCGACAGCATCCGCGTGAAGGACGTCCTGCGTCCTGGTCATGTCAACTCCGAATATGGCCGTTACGAGCTGCACCGGGTCTGGCATGTCCGTGCCACGTTGAAAGACGGAACCTCGCATATTTACAAGCGGCGGGACTTCTTCCTCGACGAAGACAGCTTTGTCATCCACGTGCAGGACAAGTACGACAACCGTGATGAGTTGTGGCGGGTGGATGAGCAGCACAGCTACGTCTACTACGACGTGCCGTTCCTGGCACCGGGCCTGGAGGTCAAGCATGACCTGAACTCGGGACGCTACATCGCGCTGTCACTGCGCAATGATCAGAAGACGGTCTACACCCCGATTGACCGGACCCCGGCGGACTTCCGTCCGGACAGCCTGCGCAGCCGCGGCCGCCGCTAAGGCTTGCCCACGCGTTGTCGGTTGACAGCGCGGTGCAGACAAACCCCTGCAGGGCATTCGCCTTGCAGGGGTTTTTTCTTGTGCGGGGACGAGGAGGGAGGTTAGTTCGTGGACGTTCGCGCGGCGGCCACCGTGGTTGTGCGAACGAAGTCGGCAATGGACTGCGCCACCTCGGCCGGGCGCGCGTGATGCGGCACATGGCCCACGCCGTCGAGCATCCGCACCTGCAGGGCCGGGTAGGCCCAGCGCAAGCGCCGGCCGTGGTTCCAGAATGGCACCAGCTCGTCGGCGGTGCCATGGATGGCCAGCAACGGCACCGCCAGGTCGGCGTAGCCGCGGCTGAGGGTCTGCAGATATTCGCTAAGCCGGGTCATGTCTTCGATGTTGTGACGAAATGTCCCCGGGCGCAGCGCCAATGGCGCGCCGATGCGTTCGACGTAATCCGCCGGCACCGGGTCCGGCGCCAGCACCCGAGCGACCGCTTCCGGTAGCACTCGCGACCCATAGGGATACACCACACTCCAGGCCATGACCGGACCAATCAGCGGCTTGCTGCCCCAGTCATAGGTGGCCCCGACCGAGCCGGCCCAGTGGCCCACCGCCCCGGCCAACAGCACACCGCCTCGAATGCGCCCGGGATGATCCACCGCCGCGGCCATCACCACGGACCCGGCCCAGGAATGCCCCACCACGACCGGCTGCGATGCGCCCCGCTCTTCAGCCAGCTGCAGAAACAGATCGGCGAGATCACTCGGCGACTGCCAGGGCCCCTCCGGGCGCGGGCTGTAGCCAAACCCCGGCCGATCCACATTGAGCACCCGCATTCCGGCATCGACCAGCAGCGGCCCGATGCTGGCCTCGAAATCACGCAGATTGGAATTGGCGCCGTGCACCAGAATGACCGCCGGCCCGTCGCCACGGTCGGTCAAGTGCAACGACTGCCCGGCCACCGTGACCATCTCGCCCAGCGGCGGGTACTTGGCCTCGATTGACGATTCGCCCACGGCCGTCCAGCCTGCCAGCGCCCCACCAATGGCGGCCACGGCCAGGCCGATCGTAACCACGTCAGCCATCGGCCGGCTCCCGTAGCAGGCCTGCCGCCGCGGCTGCCGCACGCAGGGCCTCAACCCGTTCGCGATTCACCTGAAAGTCGTAGTAACCGATGCGTCCGCTGGATCTCATCTGAATCACGGGGCTGTCGACACGGCGATGCAGCTCCAGGTCATCAATGTAGAGGCCCCAGGGGCTGAGGATTTCGGCCCGAACGTAATCCGCGCGGATCTCCACCAGCGTCGTCCGTGGCTGCTGTGACAGAACGTCGAGCAGCTCCGTCCACAGTCCGTCATCAGCGGCCCGCAGATACAACGGCGTCACGGAGTGGCGCGGGTCGGTCTCCACGCTGGACACACAACGCGGCGCACTGGGGCAGGGCTGCAGCTGGCCGCTCTCGGTCAGGCCGGTCGGGTGGGCACTGAGGCTGGCACATCCACTTAACGCCAGCAGCACCAGTAATCCACCGACAACAACCCCGCGGGGGGATAGCACATCCATGCTGATCTCAGATTGAACGAATGCCGAAGCTTACGTGGCTGGCGCCGTGCTGGACGCGCTCCGGCTCGCCGACCGCAGGAGATCAGCGGTCGCTCGGCGCCGTGACCGACACACGCGACGCGTTGAGCCAGTGGGCCAGCCGCTGCTCCAGCCACATCACCGGCCGGCCACCCGGGCCGGCAGCGACAAAACCCACATGCCCGCCGCGCTCACTGACTTCCAGCCGCACTTGCGGTGCCAGATGCGACGCCGACGGAATCATCTCCGGGGTCATGAATGGATCATCGCGACTGTGAACAATCAGCGTGGGCCGGCGGATGCCCGCCAGATACGGCCCACATGCGCAGCGGGCGTAGTAGTCGGCGGCATCGGCAAAGCCGTTTAGCGGCGCGGTCCACGCGGTGTCGTATTGACGAAAATTGGCGGCTTGCAGCGTGGCGGGCAGATCCACGTCCTCCGGCAGGCTCATAGCCGCGGCTTTGGCCTGCGCGCTGGATTGAAGGTCGCGCAGCATGCGTCGTTGATAGATCCGCGAAAACCCTCGGTTCAGGCGCGCAACACAGGGCTCCAGCGCGAAGGGGACACTGGCTGCTGCCACCTGGTCCGCAGCGAAATCGACGCCCGCCTCGCCGGCCGCCTTGAGCACTACATTGCCGCCCAGCGACCAGCCCACCGCCGCAATGCACGAGGTGGGGTAGGTGTCACGCAGGTGCTGCAGCGCCGCATGCAGGTCTTCAGTGTCGCCCTGGTGATATGCCCGCGGCCGGCGGTTGGGCTGCGCGCCGGCACCGCGCAATTGCAGGATCAGCCCGGCCCAGCCCGAGCGCTGTAACGCGCGCGCGGTGCCGCGCAGATACTTCGAAGCGAAGCCGCCGGTGAGACCGTGAACCAGCACTGCCACCGGCTGGCCCGGCGCGGGCCGGCCAAACCAGCCCCATTCAACGACATCGCCATCGGCCGTCGCGCGGGTTTCGATCTCCAGCCCCAGGGCCGGCAGTGGCCGCAGCAGCGTCGGCACGATGGTCTGCAGATGCGCAGCGCGCAGCAGGGGATGCGGACGAAACTCCGCGGCGACCACCGTGCCGTGACCAACCGGACGAGCCACTACTGCCGTCGCCACGCCGGAGGCCGCTGTGATCTCCCGGGGCCTAACCGTCCAGCGATCCCGCCACCACCGGCAACGACACGGTGCCGCTGATGGAACTGGCCGGCACCAGCAGATCCCGCGACCAGGTCACCGGAAACTGCAGATGGAACCCATACACCTGCAGGAACAGCTGATCGCCCGGTTGCAGGCGCTCGGCGATGCCGGTCATGTCCATGGGTGCGTCGAGGGTGCCGTGGGCACCGAAGCCACGAATGGGCGTGAGCTGATCATCAATGACGCCGCGCCGGACACCATCGGCGGACTGCACGGACAACGCCAGCAAGTAGATCGGGTCGCAGGCCAGAGCAAGAACCGGCAGCGCACAGCTGGCCATCTCCAGCCCCGACAGACCTTCGATGGTCAAAGCCATTTGCGGCAGCCCGGCCAGCACGGCGCCGTCAGGCCCCGCCGTGCCCAGCGGGATATCTGCCAGCAGCACATCGCGCAGGCCATTGCCAAGCAGCGAACCGGCAATCCCGAGCACGCTGTTGAGCTGGGGGATGGTGCCGTCGACGGTGACATCCGTACCGCCCCGCGGCACATCGGGTAAAGCGATGGCGTCGGCGGTGCCGAGGCTGAAGCACACGTCACTACCCGTGCTGATGACCGCATCCACCGCGCCGCGCTGATCGCGGAGCTTCTCTTCGAACCAGGCGAATTGCGCATCGCCGAGGTTGATGTCGCCGCAATCGCGCGGACCACCAGGGTTCTGGAATTCGGGCAGGTTGACGAGGGCGTACAGCGGGTCCAGCGGCGCGCGCAAGGCCTCGGGGAGTGCCACGGGCAAGATATGACCCGACTCATGGGTGAGCAGACGCACATCACCGCCCAGCCGGCGGTAGCAGTCGTAGTTCGCAACGGCTTCGTTCAGGTTGAAGAGCACGTCGCGCACACCCTGAGTGATCAGCACATCGACCTTTGGCGGCTCGCGCGAGGCGACATTGCCCGGGTCGGAGGTCGCCAGCAGAAAATCCTGCGGCAGAAATTCCTGCTGGTCACAGTGGTAGATCGGGCTGTGATACGCGAACAGATTGCTCAGCGGTTCAGGGAAATTGTTAGTAATGACCCCTTGCAGCAGGCCCTCGCGAATGAACAGGTCCTGCTGCAGTTGCGAGCCGGCCTCACCGCCGGCCGTCAGAAACAGCACCCAGCCCGACTTGACCACGTTATTGGGGTTGAGCGAGTAGCGCAGGTCATGCCAGGTGATGTCCGGCGCCAGGGCATCGAGGCGATTTTTCGGGTCGGCACCATTGAGCAGGAACTGATACCCGCCGCCGTACGAGCTGCCGTACGCGCCGAGGCGCATGTTGCCGTCACCCTCGCGGGCCAGCCCGGGCAGGTCTTCGGCCCAGTCGAGGATCTGGATGAGGTCCTGGCCTTCAAAGTCCGGCGACATCACCCGCACCGTGCCGCCGGCGTCACCAAAGCCACGCTGATCAATCGAGATGACGTAGTAGCCCGCGGCGGTCAGCCGGGCAATGAACCCGCTGCGCGCGGTCTGCCGACTGCCGCCATAGCCGTGGCCTTCCAGCACCAACGGGTAACTCTTGCCCACCTCCAGCTGATCCGGCTCGAACAGTTCAAAGGAAATGTCGGCCCCGTCGACCGCGCTGGTTAGCACGACATGTTGCTGCGTCCCCGGTCGCGATTCGGCAACCTCGACGCGCACATCACCGGCAGGCGCATCGGTGCTGCTGTCGTTGCAGGCGGCCAGTCCGAGGGCGGCCATCAATCCGAGGGCCGGCGCAGCCGCAGACCAGAGTTTTTTCGTCATTGTGTGTCTCCATCCATCCATGGTCGTCGTCAGCGGGCCCCGCCGTTACGGTGCGCGCCAATGACGGTTGTTGCCTGAGCGTGCCCTTGCGACACGTCATCAGGCCGTCATATTGCCTTGCCGCTGCGCGCCGCTCCAGTGCTCGCGATAAATCTGCGACACGAGCGGTCAGCAGCAGGACTCGCCCTTTCGCACCCGGTTGAGCAATGATGGGGGGACGATCAGTGATGTCTGCCTCCCGAATGGCCCGTTCCCGAACTCTCCGGCTGGAATCCGCACCTGCGATGTGGCGCGCCGGGATCCTGCTGCTGACACTGGCCCTGCTGGCATGCGCCATCGTCGCCTGGGCGCAATTCGAGGCGCGCGCGCGCAGTGACGCGGCACGGGCCCAGCAGCAGCCCGGCCCGATCGATATCGGCTTCGCCCAGGCCATGAGCCGACATCACCAGCAGGCCATCGGCATGGCCCAGCTCCTGCTCGACGGGGAGCCCAGCCCGCTGCGCACCCTGGCCACGATGGTGAACCGGGTACAGTTGATGGAACTGGGAATGATGCGCGGCTGGCTGACACTGTGGGGTGAGCCGCTTGTCACCAACCGCACCTCAATGGACTGGATGCGTATGGGCCCGACCGCACCGGATGCCGCCCTGCAGCAGTACCTGCTGGATTGCGAGCAGTCACCCACCGGCATGCCCGGCCTGGCCACCGCCGAACAGATGGAGCAGTTACGGCAGAGCACCGGACGGGCGCGGGATGCGCTGTTTCTGGACCTGATGCGCGCCCACCATGAGGGCGGCCTGCCGATGGCCAATTTCGCCGCGCGCCACGCGCGACTGCCGGTCGTTCGCGCCCTCGCGACGCAGGTCGCCTACGAGCAGACCCGCGAGCTGCACTGGATTCAACGCACGCAGCACGCCATGAACGCCTCCGCACCCTCCGCGACGCCGTAGCAAATCCCGCGTGCACACTTGGCGGCCGGGCCGCGTCCTCGTACCCTTGTCTGACAAATGTTCGAGAACTCGTGATGCCCCGATCCGCCCGACGCCGCCCCTCCATGATCATGCTTCCCCTGCTGCTGGCCGGTACCAGTCTGGCGCTTGGCGCGTGCAGTGGCGGTCGGGACAGCAGTTCCGTTGCTGTGGATGGTCCGACGCCCAAGGCGCAATGCGGGCCCGGATCACGGCCGGAAACCGGCATGCAGGGGCGGGTCAGCCGCGAGGAGCATCAGTCGGGCCGGGCGGCCGAGGGCTATACCTGCAACACCGAACTGGTCGGCCAGTACACAACGCCGAACGCCATCGGCACCGTCGGCGGCTTCAAGGTGCTGCGCTATGTCGACAAGGCCGGCAATGACTGCGCCTACTACGACACCACATTGCTGTATCCCACCAACATTCTCGACGCGAACGCGGGCGTGAATGTGCTGGACATGAATGACCCCACCAACCCGCAGCTCAGTCGTCGCCTGATCACCCCAGCCATGCTTTCGCCACATGAGTCGCTCGTGCTGTCGCAGGAAGCGGGCGTGCTGGCAGCCGTGCTCGGCAACCCGGCCTTCTACCCGGGCCTCGTCGATGTCTACGACCTCGAACCGGATTGCCGCAACCCGCGGCTGCGGTCGTCGTCGTTGACGGGCGTGCTGGGCCATGAGAGCGGCATGACCGTGGACGGCAAAACCTTCTTCTCCGCGTCACCTGGCACGCCGACCCTGACCGCAATCGACATCACCAACCCGCTGTTCCCGCAGCGCCTGTGGACCGGCAACTACACCTCCCACGGCCTGTCGCTCAGCGACGATGGCAACCGCGCCTATCTGGCCTCCGGCAACGGCCACGGCGTGCTGATTCTCGACGTGTCGGACATCCAGGCGCGCCTGCCCGACCCCGAAGTGCGCGAGATCGCCAGTATCTCCTGGGATAACCAGACCATCCCGCAGAACGCGCTGCCGTTCACCCGCGACGGCCGGCCCTACCTGCTGGAGATCGACGAGTTCTCTTCCAACGGCGGCGGCGGCGTAGCCTTCAACGGGTCGGTTGTGGGCGCGGGCCGGATCATCGACATCGCCGACGAAACGCAGCCGGTCATCGTCTCCAATCTGCGTCTCGAAGTGCATGAGCCGGAGAATCGTGACCTGATCGCCAATGACCCCGGCGCACGACTGCCGGTTCAGGGCTACGCCGGGCATTACTGCAACATCCCGACCCGGGTGAACCCGGACATCGCGGCGTGCAGCATGATCGCCTCGGGCTTACGTATCTTCGATATCCGCGACCCGGCGAACCCGCGGGAGGTAGCGTACTTCAACGCGCCGGCCAACCCGCGGATCACGCCGATTCTGGAAGCCAGCGCCTGGGCCATGTCGCAGCCCGCCTTTGTGCCCGAGCGCAAGGAAATCTGGTACTCCGACGGCTACAGCGGCTTATACGTGGTGCGGGTTACCAACGGCGTCTGGTAGCAAGGATCAGGCTTCCGGCCTGGCAGTCGGAAGCCCTCGTATCCCGGTGGGCACTGCGCCTAGAGAGTCTTCAGGTACTCGATGATGGCCCGTCGTTCCGCCGCACTCAGCACATCACTGAAGGTGTGCCCACCGTTGTCATTGCCGAGAATGCGCGTGTCATAGACGAGGCGCCGTTCGAACGCTCCCGGTGTGGGATCCATGTTGGCCACCAGCCCGGTGTAGCTCACCGTGCTCGCCAGCAGGTTTGTCACGAGCTGAAACAGTGATGGCCCTTCATCCTGAACCGGGTTGCAGTTGAGGAAAGGCTGACCGGGCAGGTCATCGCAGGCCAGGACCGTGTGTTTCCAGCCGACTGCCGCGGTGTTGAAGGCCTCGCCGAAGCGCTGATCAAAGCCGACAATGCCATCGATCTCCTGCAACTGCCGTTGCCACAAGGTCGGCCGCTGGGTTGAGTCGAGCAGCGCTTCGAGCGTTGGCACCGAGCCGTTGTGCAGATACGGCGCCGTCGCCCACACCCCGTACAGCGGCGGCGCCTGATAGCCGATGATCTCTTTCTGCCAGCCGCACAGGCCGTCGACACGCAGCGGTGACATGTCGTCGGTCAGCTCGACCAGCGGGTTCTTGTCTTCGGGCGCGACGTAGCCTTCCACACCCTCCGGGTACGCCCAGTAGGTACTGTCCCAGCCCTTGCGCAGGGTCGGGGTCAGCATGTCGCTGCGTGCGGGGTCGGTGCCGATCAGCTCCAGGGTCGATATGTGGGAGGCGACGCCTTCCAGCGCCGGGTCGTCAAGAAAGCGTGGGTCATTCACGTAGCGCGGTGAGTAGGCCCCATGACAACTCGCACAGGAGCCATTGCCGCCCGGCGGACGCGGATGATCGGCATTGCCCGACTCGGCCCAGAGGTCCTTGTTGTGAAACAGGATGGCCCCGGCTTCGGCCAGCGCGGTGTTGATCTCCTCCGGCCAGGCGGGCGAGGTCAGCGTCAGGAAGAAGGCCTCGAGATCCTGGTCCCAGGCCTCGATGCGGTCACGGTAATACTGGCCGTCGGCCGACAACAATTCGCCGAACTCCCCGGGGCCGGCGGCCATGATGATCCGCGTGCTGTCGTTGGAGACGCCCGAGTCGAAAAACTTGCGTGGTCGCGAACCCATGTTCCACCACGGCGGCGTGTCCTGCGTATGGGCCAGCGGATGCGCGATATCCAACGCGCCCTGCGCACCGTTGGTGGTGATGTACTTCAGCGGATTGGGATTCACCCCCAGCGAATCGACGTCGAGCAGCGTGTTGAGCAGCTCGAATGCCCCGACCGCGTTGTTCTGACCGCGCTGGCGAATGCCAATATTGAACACGGTGTCCACGCTGAGCCCCGGCACCACACCATCCAGCAGCGTGCCCTGGAAGGGCGAATTGTCCCGCGCGACCATTGGCACGTCGTAGTTGTTGTTGCCCAGGCCGAGATTGTCCATGCCAACCAGCATGGGCTCCCCGGCCCGGGGATCGCCGATCTGCCCGCCGTGGCACTGAAAGCAGGCTGCGGTGCCAATGGTGCCCGTCCAGCGGCCGTCGTCATCACGCAGCTGGCGCAGGCCCAGCGGCAACTGGCCCGACCCCCCGTTGGTGGCATTGGGGTCCTCGCCCGGCAACGGATAGGGGTTCGGGTAGGGCGCGACGTTCAATCCGTAGCGCAGCGTGTAGAGCTGGTCAAAATTCGCCGGCCGCGCACTCAGGCCCCAGGATTCCCAGGTCGCGTTGAATTCGTCGGCTGTGTATGCCGCCACGGGCAGTTCGTTGAGCAGGAAGTGTGCGCCACGCGCGGCACGCGCGCGAAATTCGCCGCATGTCTGCGGTGGCTGTTCGGCCGCAGGCTGATTGACGTGGCAATCCTCCCACCAGCCATTGAAATGCACATGCCCACCGGCGTTGACTCCCGGCCGCACCAGGCTGCGTGGGTCCGGCGGCAGCAAGGCCGCGTCCGGCTGATCGGCACAGAACTGCGGCCATGCATGGGCCCCGCGTTTACTGCCCAGCAATGGCAGGGCGGCGTCACGGGGGGATTCGTCGCCGCGGCCCGCATCGCGTCCCGTGGTTGTAACCCCGTTTGAGTCTCGGCCGCCCTCGCACGCCGCCAGCGCCGCCACCATGGCGATGGCCCATCCTGTTTGTCTGTTCATGTCGTCCCCCGTCGCTTGTTCCGTCTGCTGATCGCTGCACCGGCGCCCGCCCACTTCCGGACGAATAATTTGAACTTTGTCAATTTTTGCGGGCGACGTCAACCAGACCCGCGCAACTGCGAGCGGGAACCGTCGGACAGGCGTGCGGGCGCGCTCAGGCCAGGGGATCGTCGAGGAAGATCACGGTACCGGTTTCCAAGTCATATTCGGCTCCGACCACGCGCAGGTCGTCATCGATCAGGGTCTCGAGCAACTGCGACCCGGTACGCAGATGACCGACCGCGGCCCAGACATTGGCTCGTACCGCGGCCCGCATCAACGTCGCATCGTCAGGCAAGGGCGAAAGGCTCAGCAGACCGGCAATCGCGGGCTGAATGCGGGTCACGATCGAGCGGAGGTTGGCTGTCGTGTCCTGCCGCGGCTCGCGCAGCGAATCCAGCGTAGCCTGCACGGCACCGCAACTGGTGTGACCCAGTACCACGACCAGCCGCACGCCATACTGCGCTACGGCGAACTCCACGCTACCAATCTGCGAGGGCGCCACCACATGGCCGGCCACGCGAATCACGAACAAATCGCCCAGGCCCTGCTGGAAGACCAGCTCGGCCGGTACCCGTGCGTCCGAGCAACCAAGGATGATGGCGCAAGGCCGTTGCGGCTGACCCAGATCACAGGCCCGTGTCAGCAGGTCGAAGGACTGCCCTTCCTGCACATTGCGAACGAAAGCGGCATTGCCGTCGCGCAGGCGGGTCAGGGCCTGGTCAGCGGTCAGGTTGGGCATCACGGGAAAGTCGGGGCCAGAAGACGCCATATGGTACTCGGCGTTGGCCACGGGTCTCTGCCGCGCCCGAGACCCGGCGCGGCGGCCTCAGTGTGCCCGCTCGGGACGCTTCTGCACGAATTTCTCGAGGTAATCCATCTGGTCTGCCAGCACATGGCGACCCGACAGCAGCAGGATCTCCGCCACATTCGGCGCAAAGGGCACGGCCAGCAGCGTCATCCCGGCCTGCTCCGGCGTACGGCAGCCCTTGTCCTGGTTGCAGCGGCGACAGGCCGTGACCACGTTTTCCCAGACATGGCGCCCGCCCTGCCCACGCGGATGGACGTGATCAATCGTCATCGTCGAATCGTTGACCGGCGTTCCGCAGTACAGGCACATGTTGCGGTCACGCGCGACCAGGCGACGGCGAGTGAGCGGAAATACGCCACCCAGCTCCCAGATGCGCGAGCGATCATGCACGGCGATGATGGGCGACAGGCGAAAGGTACTGCGCTGTCCCGACGCGCGGTTCCAGCCACCACGCAGCTCGATGGATTGCTCGCCAGCCTCCCACAGAACCTTGTCTTCCATGTAAAGGCAGATGGCACGTTGCCAGTCCACCCAGGCCACCGGCATTCCTCCGGCGGAGAGCTTGAGAACTTTAGGCAGGGTTTGCATCGGTCACTCGGACTTCGACGACGACGCGAAATGCGTCCCCCTGATAGTCCAGCATTTGGGTGACGTTTTCAAGACGAATCAGTCACCTACCGTCAATATCTTGAGGGAGTTCGTGCCCCCGGGGCCGTTGAAGTCACCTTTGGTGACAATCACCCGGTCGCCCATGCGCAACTGCCCTTGCATCGACAGCACGGCGATGGCCTCGTTGGAGGCGGTAATGCCGTCGAGCGCGGTGGGCGTGAACTGCACCGGATATACGCCGCGCACCAGCGCCATGCGTCGGCGCGTGGTTTCATGCGCCGTCATCGCGAAAATCGGGATGGAGGTATCCATCCGGCTCATCCACACCGCGGTCATGCCGGATTCGGTCAACGCCAGCACGGCGCGCGCTTCCGTGTGCTGCGCGGCATAGACGGCGGCCATCGCGACCGCTTCATCGATGCGCTCGAAATGACTTTTCAGCCGCCCCAGCGCGCGCCGACGCGGCGGCGAGTGGCCTTCGGCGCCCGCACAGATCCGGCTCATAGCCGCCACCGCCTGCACCGGGTAGTGACCGGCCGCCGACTCCGCCGACAGCATCACCGCGTCGGTGCCGTCCATGACCGCATTGGCAACATCCAGCACCTCGGCCCGAGTGGGAATCGGGTTGCTGATCATCGATTCCATCATCTGCGTGGCGGTAATCACCACGCGATTGGCTTCGCGCGCGGCACGGATGATGTCCTTCTGCACGCCGGGCAGGGCCGGCTCGCCAATTTCCACGGCCAGGTCACCCCGCGCCACCATGACCGCGTCACTGGCGGCGAGCACTTCGTCGAGATTGGCGACCGCCTCGGTGCGTTCGATTTTGGCCACCAGATGCGGCTGCCCGCCGGCCTCCCCGGCCAACTGCCGGGCCAGGCGCATGTCGGCCCCGGTCTTGGGAAAACTGACGGCCAGAAAATCACAGCCGATATCCACGGCATGACTGATGAGCTCACGGTCGCGCGGGGTCAGCGCCGGCGCGGACAGTCCGCCGCCCTGTTTATTGAGACCCTTGCGATCCGACAGCACCCCGCCCTGCTCCACCAGGCAACTGACGGCTGTACCGTATACGGCCTGGACCTGCAGCCGGATCAGCCCGTCATTGAGCAACAGCGTGTCACCTGCACTGAGGTCACGGGCCAGCTCGGCGTAGGCCGTACCCACCTGCGCCACCGTGCCGGCATCGGCCGGCAACGCGCTGTCGATGATGAATGTATTGCCATCCTCGAGGGTGACCGGACCGTTGGCAAAACCCTCGATACGGATTTTCGGCCCCGGCAAATCCACCAGAATGCCGACATCGCGCCCCAGTTCCACCGCGGCCGTGCGCACCGCCTGCGCGCGTGCGCGATGGTCCTCCACGCTGCCGTGGGAAAAATTCAGCCGCACCACGTCGACGCCCGCCGCCAGCAAGCGCTTGAGTACGCCGGGCGCATCGGTTGCCGGGCCCAGGGTGGCGACAATCTTGGTACGGCGCAGGGTGGTCAGGGGCACGCTCATGGCGGGGTTACTCAGGTTTCGGAAAGACGGGGCAACAGCGTGGCGAAATTGCACGGCATGGTGGTGACATCCAGCTGCGGGCGCAGAATCTTCTCCCAGGCCAGACGACACGCCCCCTGGCTGCCCGGCAGACAAAACACGAGCAGCGTGCCGATCAGCCCGGCGCAGGCGCGCGACTGGATGGTCGACGCGCCGATGTCGGCATAGGACAACCAGCGAAACAGCTCACCAAAGCCCGGCAGAGCCCGCGTGAACAGCGGTTCCACCGCCTCGGGGGTGACATCGCGCCCGGTGATGCCCGTGCCGCCACTGACCAGCACCGCCTCGACAGTGGCGCCGGCCTGCCACTGCGCAAGCGCGGCGCGTATCACGCTGATGTCGTCCGGCACGATCTGATGTGCGAGCACATCATGGCCCGCTTCCGTCGCCGCCTGCCGAAGATAGCGCCCCGAGGTATCCGTCTCCGCGGTTCGACTGTCGGAGACGATCAGGATGGCCAGCTTCACGCCTCGCTCACCTTCTTCGCCAGGTGGCCCTTGCGGTGACGCTCGGCGAGAAAGCGCACGCGGCCGCCGGGCTCCGGTTCCCACACGCCATTGATCTCGCGAAAGTGCATGTAGTAGTCCTCACCATCATCCCCGCGGATCACGCCAAAGCCACGCTCCAGGTCATAACGGCTGACCGTGCCCTCTTTCCAGGTTTCACCCTGCGACTGTTCCGTCATAGCGAAAATCTCCGATCCAGCCGGTGTATTGATCGCCCGGCTTGAGTTCGCCCACACCGACCGGCGTTCCGGTCAGCAGCAGGTCACCGGCCTCAAGGCCGAACAGACGGGTGGCATCGGCCAGCAGGCGGTCGATGCCGTAAACCATGCTTCGCGTGGTGTCGTCCTGCCGGGTGACGCCATTGACGGCCAGACCGATGCGCACATCCTGCGGGTCCGCGAGCGCCTCCACCGGCAGCACTGGCGCCAGCGGGCAGGCGCCGACAAAAGCCTTTGCTGCCTCCCACGGGTAGCCTTGCTCGCGTAGACGGGTCTGCAGGCTGCGCAGGGTGAGGTCGATCGCCAGGGCGTAGCCGGCAATCACGCTGCGATCAGCGTTTTCCGGGCGGGTGACCCGCCGCCCGATCAGCAAGGCCAGTTCGATCTCGTGATGCACGTCGCCACGGTCCGACGGCAACTGCAGCGGGCCCGAGAAATCGCACAACGCGGAATTCGGCTTGAGGAAAAAGGTAGGCTCGGCCGGAACGCTTGAGTCGAGCTCGGCCGCGTGGGCGGCGTAATTCTTGGCGACGCAGATGATCTTGCCGGGCGCATAGGGGCCGCGCCCGCCGTCGTGCATCCGCAGCGCCGTCAGCATGCCGTCAGCGCGGAGTTAACTGCGTCGAGCACCGCCACCCGCGCATAACGCTTGTCGTTAGCGGGAATGACCTGCCAGGGCGAAGACGCGGTATCGGTGCGGTGGATCATGTCATTCACGGCGGCGTCGTATTCCTTCCTCTTGTCGCGGTTACGCCAATCATCATCGGTCAGTTTCCAGGACTTCAACGGATCCTCGCGGCGCGCCTCGAATCGGGCCAGCTGTTCTTCCGGCGTGATCTGCAACCAGAACTTGAGCAGATGATGGCCGGCATCCACCCAGTGCTGTTCGAAGCGGTTGATCTCATCGTACGCCTGCTGCCAGCGAATGGGGGGCGCCAGGCCCTCGACCCGTTCCACCAGCACACGGCCATACCAGCTACGGTCGAAGATCGCGATTTCGCCGGCCCCCGGAAAACGATGCGCAAAGCGCCACAGGTAGTGATGCGCCTGCTCGCGCGCATCGGGCGCGGCAATGCGGTGGACCTTGACGTAACGAACGTCCAGCGCCTGTACCAGTCGTCGTATGGCGCCGCCCTTGCCCGCGGCGTCCCATCCCTCAAAGACCAACACCAGGCCGCGCTCCCGCAGCAGCAGACGCCGCGCGTGGCGGGTGAGCTGCGCCTGGGCGACATCGCGTTGCTCGCGATAGCGGCGCTTGTCGAGCTGGGGATAGTGCAGCGCGGCTAGCCGCCGCTGAACATTGGCGGCGGCCCGGTCCGGCTTGGCCGCAGCCGCGAGCGGCTTCCGTCGACGGGGCTTGATGACCGCACCATCGGTCCGAATCTCACGACCGTTGAGCGCCGCGGAAAGGGCCTTGACCAAGGTCGACATGACGGCGTGAGCCCGCGCCCGCGGTGGCTGGCCGTCGACCACCATCCACGGCAGAGCACACTCCCGGGAGTGGGTCTGCAGCAGATCGGTCGCCCTGATGAAGTCGTCGTAGAGATGCAGATGCGCCCAATCGCGTGGGTTCACGCGCCAGACGTTGTGCGGGTCCATCATCATCTCACCGAGCCGCGCGCGCTGGGCCGATTCGTCCAGGTGCATCCAGATCTTCAGCACCACCGCACCATCAGCAACCAGATCGCGCTCGAAGGCTGCGATATCCGCGAGCTGCGCGCGCATGCGTTGCTCATCAATCAGGCCGCGGGCACGGGCCAGCAGCACCGGTGAATACCAGCCGGACAGCACGACGCTCATCCGCCCGTGTGCCGGGAGATCCTGCCAGTAGCGCAGCAGCGTCGCCGGCCCGCCTACCGACCCGGGCGGATGCACATAGGCCTGGGTGCGGATAAACCGCGGGTCGAGCCACTCGGTCAACATGTGCGCGGTTTCGTGCTTGCCGGCGCCATCGACGCCGCCGAAAACCAGCAACACCGGGAAATCCGCCTGACGCAGGCGGTACTGCAGTTGCAGCAGCTCCGCGCGCAACGCTTCCGCAGCCGGCTTCCAGGCCGCCTTGGGCATCTCCTTGAGGGCGGCAGGAAGCCACTGCATCAGCTACCAGTCTCCGGGCAAAAAACACGTCATTGCAGTCTAGACACAATTACCGGCCGGGGTCGATGTCCGCCTGGGCCAGGGATTTACGTATTCCCTAGTACGTCCCCCGGGCTTTCTGTCATGCGCTATCTGCTTTGTGTCCTGCTTCTGGCCTGCGGCCTGGCCACGGCCAATGTGTCGGCCGCCAAGCCGGTCAACATCAATACCGCCACAGTCGAGGAGCTCGACACCCACCTGCGCGGCATCGGCCGCAACCGGGCCGAGCGGATCGTCAACTATCGCCAGCAGCACGGCCCCTTCGCCACGCCCGAGGACGTGATGATGGTGCCGTACATCGGACGCCGTCTGTTCGAGGCCAATCGCGCCGATATCCGCGTGGAGTGAGCCCCGCTGGCCGCCTTACACCGGCCATCCGCGCGCACCCTGTGCCACACTTCGGCGATGACTGATTACATCCCCGACCCGCTGCCAACCATCGATGTGGAGGAGTTCCGCAAGGTAGTCCGCTCGCGCCGATCCGTGCGCCGCTTCACCGATGAGCCCATTCCCGAAGCGGTGATCCAGGACTGTCTCGACCTCGCTCTGCTCTCGCCCAATTCATCCAACCTGCAGCCGTGGGAGTTCCACCGGGTGCTCGACCCGCGCAAGCGCGACAAGCTGGTCGATGCCTGTCTCGGACAGAACGCCGCGCGCACCGCCGCCGAACTGTTCGTGGTCGTTGCCCGCACCCGCACCTGGAAGAAACACTGCGCAGAAAACGTTGAGAGCTGGCCCGAGCCCACCGTGCCGCGGATTGTCGAGAACTACTACCGCAAGGGCGCGAAGGTGCATTACGGCTATCTGCCACTCGACCCCTTCGGCCTGGTCAAGAAAACCATCCGCCGCCTCAGCGGCCTGGCCCGGCCGATGCCGCGCTGGCCGAATACGCCCCAGGATATGGAATTGTGGGCCACCAAAACCACCGCTCTGGCCGCACAAACCATGGCGCTGGCACTGCGCGCGCACGGCTTCGACAGCTGCATGATGGAAGGCTTTGACGAGGTCCGCCTACGCAAGGCCGTGCGTCTGCCCACCGATGGCGTGGTGGTGATGGTGCTCGCAGCCGGGCGCCGTGCGGACAAGGGCATTTACCACGCCCGCATCCGCTTTCCGCGCGAGCGTTTCCTGATCGAGCACTGAGCCCGGCCGGTCAGGCGCCGGCGCGCTCCAGCCAGGTCGTGATCGACTTCATGCTGGTCGCAAAACCTTCCTCGGCACGGTCGACCAGCAGCTTCTCAATCTGCCGGCCGAGCAGCGGCACGCGGACGTCGATGCCACCCGTGGCGCGCAACTGGCTCTGATCCTGGGCGTGATCGGCGAGCTGCATGTCGCCTTCGATATGGCCGGGCACGCCGCGCACCTCCAGCCGCATCTGTCCGGCGTAGACCGGCCCCTGACGATTCCAGCGCTGGGTTTGTATCAACTCCAGGGAGCCGCCGATCAGCTTGCGCGCCATGCGCGGCACCTTTTCTGTGCCATAGACCCGCACGATCCGCACGGCATGGGTCTGGTCATCGTCATCAAGGACATCCAGCCGGAAATCCAGCTGCGTGGGTTCGCGATAGCGAAACAGCAGGTAGCTCTCGGAGGTGATGTGGCCCAGTACCGTGTCGGCCGGGGCAGGAAGAATTTGCGCGTGCTGAAACTGTTGCATGTCGCTCTCGGAATAAGGGGGTCCGCAGGGGCGCGCTAACGGAGGGCCGTCGGGGTGGATGACGGCGCACGCTCGCGCAAGTAGAGATACCAGGGTAGTGCCGCGCACAGACCCAGCGTGGCTGCCATCGGCAGAACCTCCCAGGGCCGGCGTGCGCCGCGGCGCTGGGCATCGATAAAGGCCCAGAGCCAGAACACCGCAATCGCATAAAGCACGTCGGCCACCGCCGCGCCCGCCGCACGATTGGCGAAAAAGCCTTGCAGCAAACTGTCGCCGTACGGCGGGAGGTTGCCAAACACCCCGAAGAACACCAGCAGGGGCAGCGCCGCGCCGAGCACCGTCAGGCCCAGGTAGATTCGCGTCATGGTCGTCGTCCTCAGGCGGCAGCGCCGCGATGGCGTTTCAGGTGCACGCTCAGTAGTGACACGGCCGCCGGTGTCAGACCTTCCAGACGACCCGCCTGACCCAGCGTGGTTGGCCGCGCGCGACTGAGCTTGATCTGGACTTCGGTCGACAGCCCGCGCACCGCGCTGTAGTCGAGATCCGCAGGCAAAGGCAGATCATCCAGAGACTTCATGCGCGCGATGTCGGCCTCCTGGCGCTCGATGTACCCCGTGTACTGCGCCTGAATGTCGACTTGCTCGCCCACGACCGGATCCGGATGCGCCGCGCCCAGACGCCCGATGCGATGCAGATCGGCATAGCGCACCTGTGGCCGGCGCAACAGCTCGAAGGCCGAAAAATCGCGGCTGAGCGGCTCGCCAAAGATCTCCAGCGCGAGCGCCTCCGGTACGTCCTGCGGCCGCACCATGATGGCTTCGAGGCGCGCGCGCTCCGCGGCAATGGCGTCCCGCTTGGCGCTGAACCGCGCCCAGCGCACATCGTCGACCAGCCCCAGCGCGCGGCCGGTAGCGGTCAGCCGCAGATCGGCATTGTCTTCCCGCAGGCGCAGCCGGTATTCGGCGCGGCTGGTGAACATGCGGTACGGCTCCATCACGCCACGGGTGGTCAGGTCGTCAACCATCACGCCGATGTAGGCCTCGTCGCGGCGTGG
>JBDNBC010000230.1:0-5827 GCA_039768115.1 Oceanococcaceae bacterium | reverse complement strand
GCGCCGGAAACCGGACTCGACCACGCAGCGTTTCCGGGTTGACCGCGACCAGCGTGCCGGCCTGCCCGACCAGGGTCTCCATTGCCATTCCCGAGCGCGTGCGATCCGGGATGCGCGGCTGAACCACACGAAACCACAGGAATACATTCAGCGCACTCAGGCCGGCCCAAATCATCAGTTGCAGGTTGAAGCCGAGAGGCAGCACCGTTAGCAGCAAACCGACAACTACCGCGCTCGCACCGATCAGGAGCAGGAAAAAACTGGGAATCAGCATCTCGCCGAGCGCCAACAGCAGGCCGACGGCCACCCAGTGCCACCACGCCACATGGGCATCCAGAAACTCGATCATGCGTCACCCCCCGAATCGTCTGCTGATTGTCCGGCGCGATGGGTCTGGCTGGCAAGCTCCGCACCCGTCCCCGCGGACAGCAACGATGGTGCCCGTGACTCGGCGGCCTGCTCGCGCAGATCCTCCGGCAGCTCGCGGCGCGATTTGACGCCCAGGTCGCGCAACATTTCGGCCTGGCGGATGACATTGCCGCGGCCGTCCGCGAGTCGATGACGGGCGGCGGCAAAGCTGCGCTGGGCGCGCTCAAGGTTGTCGCCCACCTTGTCCATCTCCTCGACGAAGTGGCTCAGTCGGTCATACAGCTCGGCGCCGCGACGGGCGATTTCCTGAGCATTACGATTCTGCGCGTCCTGGCGCCACAGGTAGGCGACGGTGCGCAGCGCGAAGAACAACGTGCTGGAGCTGACCAGCAATACCTGCTTCTGCCAAGCCTCCTGGAACAGCTGGGGGTCATCGGCCACGGCCGCCAGCAGGGCCGGTTCGATGGGCACAAACATGACCACACAATCCAGCGAGCCCAATCCGTACAGCGAGGGATAGTCCTTTGCCGACAGGCTGCGAATGTGCTGACGCAGGCTGTCCCGGTGGCGCTTGAGATGGCCCTGGCGAGTCGCGTCATCGTCGGCACTGCAGGCGCGCTCCCAGTCCACCAGCGACACCTTCGAGTCGACCACGATGTGACGATCGTCGGGCAAATGGATCACCACATCGGGCTGCAGGCGATCGCCGTCGCGGGTGGCCGAGACCTGAACATCGTATTCGCGGCCCTTCTGCAGGCCGATGCTCTCCAGAATGCGCTCGAGGACCAGCTCGCCCCAGTTACCGCGGGTTTTCGATTCACCCTTGAGGGCCTCGGTCAGGTTGCGTGCATCTTCCGACAGGCTGCGATTGAGCGAAAACAGCTCGCGGACCTGAGCTGAAAGCGCGCTGCGCTCCTTGCCTTCCGAATCGTAGTAGCGCTCGACTTTTTGCTGAAATTCGCCCAGGCGCTGCCGCAAAGGGTCCAGCAACTGGCCAAGGTTCTGCTGATTCTGCTCGGTAAAGCGGCGACTTTTTTCTTCCAGTATTTCGCTGGCGAGAAGCTTGAACTGCTCGGACAGTCGCTCGCGGGCGTTTTCCAGCGTGGCCACCTTGTCCGCATGCTGGTCCCGATCGGCCTGGATCTGCGTCTCCAGCCGGCCGCACTGGGCGCGCAGTTGGCTATGTTCTTCACGCAGGCGCGCCAGTTCCTCGTGGTGGCCACGGGCCCGCGCTTCGGCATCGACCAGCTGCCCCTCGCGCTGGCTGAGCCGCTCGGTGAGGATGGCCAGCTCGCGGCGCAATTCCTGAAGTGCCTGCTCTTCGGCCTGCCGCTGCGCATCCAGGCGCAATCGCGAGGCGTAATCCCGGCGTACACGCATCCAGGTGATCAGGCCAAGCCCGATCACACCCAGCAACAGTCCACCGGCCAGGCCCAGCGGCAGCAACATCTCGGGGCGATCAACAGCCCATTGCGGCATCATCATCGGGATATTGTCGCCTCTTCTCGGTCTGGCCACTCAATTAGGCCAGACGCCGTCTCCTTCCGGCCTTGTTCAAGGAAAGCCTTCATGTCCCCCGTTTCGTCTCGTCGGTCCTTCCGCCGCGTTGTCATCAGCCTCTGGTGCGTGAGCATCGGCCTATTCAGCCTCGGCTGCGCGAGTACGCCAGAGGTGCCGCAAGGCGCCCGCATGGGCCCTTTCGTCTACGCCGAGCACGAGGACAGCGTGCGTACCCAATATGATCTGCTACGGCCGGCACAGCAGGGAACGGTGCCGGCGATCATTCTGCTGCATGGCGGTGGCTGGACCGGCGGCGAACCGGAACAGATGGAGCGTTTTGCCCCGGCCATCTTGCGCGCGGGGTGGGCGGTCATTAACGCCGGCTACCGGCTGGCTCCTGCGCACGTCTGGCCGGACCAGCGCGACGATCTCCACGCCTTGCTGCAGGACATTAATCAGCGCGCCGACGAGCTCGGCGTGGATCCGGAGCGGCTGGCCATCATGGGCTACTCAGCAGGGGCGCACCTGGCGCTGGTCGCGGGTGCACAGCCCAATCCGCGCGTCCCGCGACCGGCCGCGCTGCTGCTTGGCGCCGGACCCTTCGATCTGCGGGGGTACGATTCATCCCCCCTGGTCCACAAGCTTCTGGGCGGGCCGCCGTCCATCGCCGGACGCGGTGTGTATGAGGATGCCTCGCCGCTCCTGAATGTCGATGGCCATACCCCGCCGAGCTATCTCTGGCACGGCACCTGGGATCTGACGGTGAGCATTGACCAATCCCGGGCGCTGGCCGCGGCACTCGAAGACGCCGACGTCCCCGTGATTATCCGGGAGCGATTTGGTCGCGGACACATCAGTAACTTCCTGATTGACGACGGGGAATGGGCCGCCATGGAAGCGTTTCTCCGGCCAATTCTCGCGCCGGCACCCTGATTGTCACCGCGAGCGGGGTGATCGCGGGGTCATCTGCAACGGGTGGATACCTCTGCCAGAATCCGGGCTTGCTGCCGCCCTGACCTGAAACCCTGATGACTCACCTCGGCCTGCTCTCGTCCCTGTTTTCCTGCCGCTGGCGTGGCGGCCTCGGCGATGCCTGCCTTCCGGAGCGGCACCCGGCCTGGCACCCCGAACGGGCATGGTCACTGCGACACACCCGCGCCGGTGCGGCGGCCGCGGCGTTGTCGCTGGCGCTGGTCACGGGCATGGCAGCCGCACAGCCCGCCGTTGTCGATGAATACACGGAGCCGGCCACCTTTCCCGCCTGTCTGGCCGGGCTGCTGGACAAGGCAGAGCGATCCGGCGTCAGCGCCGACACCCGCGCCGGCATCATTCCCGAGTTGCGCTGGTTGCCGGATGTCATCGCCAAGGACCGGCGTCAACCCGAGTTCACGCTGAGCTTTGACCGCTACTTCAGTCGCGCATTGAACGAACAGCGCGTCCGCGAGGGTCGGCGACACTACGCCGAGCAAAGGGAACTACTGGCGGAGCTCGAGCAACGCTTCGGCGTGCCGGGCCCGTATCTGGTGTCGTTCTGGGGGCTGGAGACGAATTACGGCAGCTACCTGGGTACGACGCCCAGCCTTGATGCGCTGGCCACGCTGGCTTGCGATACCCGCCGCAGCCGCTATTTCGAATCCGAGCTGCTGGCGGCACTGCAGGTCATCGACCGGCATCAACTCCGGCCGTCGGACCTTCGCGGTTCCTGGGCTGGCGCACTGGGCCAGGTGCAGTTCATGCCGTCCAACTATCAGCGCTACGGGAGGGATGGCGACGGCGACGGGCGCGTCGACCTGTTCGGCAGCATCCCGGATGCCCTGACTTCGGCCGCGCATTTTCTCAACCAGCTGGGCTGGCTGCCGGACCAGCGCTGGGGCCGAGAAGTGCGCCTGCCGGACGGTTTTGACTATGCCCTGGCGGACGGCAAGACCACCCGCCCATTGTTGCGGTGGCGTGAGCTGGGCCTGCGCCAGGCCAATGGTGGCCCCCTGCCCGTGGCCGACTTCGAAGCCGCGCTGCATGTGCCCGGCGGCCATCGCGGCGCTGCCTTTCTGACCTACCAGAACTTTGCCGTGACCAAACGCTGGAACAATTCCAACTTCTACGCTCTGGCCGTAGGCCATCTGGCCGATCGGATCGCCGGGGCCGGCCCGCTGGTGCGCATGCCCACAGGTGAGGCGCCGGTATTGCGCATCGAGACCGTGAAGGCCGCGCAGGAGCAGCTGAATGCTCTGGGATATACGCTGGGCCCGGCTGACGGCATTGTCGGTCCCGGCACCCGCGGCGCGATCCGTGCCTTTCAATCGGACCGCGAACTGATTCCTGACGGCCACCTCGACGCGACGCTTCTCGACGCGCTCGGCATCATGCTCCCGCAATAGGTTCTCACCCGTTCAGGCCGCTACCGCCCGTAACTGCGGTTGCAAATCGTCGGCCAGCAGGTCGATGGTGATGTTGGAAAACGCGCCAAAGTGCGGCTCCAGAGGGTGCGCGTGCACACGATGGATCCGCGTCAGGTCACCATGGCGCTCGCTGCCTTCCAGGCGATGGGTGATGTGATCCACCAGCCCCAGCAGCGCGGACTCTACCGGCAGGCCCTGCTCGCCGGGCCAGCAGCCGTGATGGCGCTCAATGATTTCGCAGAGAGTCTCCGGCAGCCCCCAGTGGCGCAGCATCATGCCACTCAGTTCTGCGTGGTCGAGGCCGAGGCGCTCGCGCTCCATTTCATAGGTCGGCACACCCGCCTGGCGGGCGTGGTTGCGGCACTCCTGCATGGCGTCGGCGGCCACCATGTGCAGGCACACCTTGCCCACGTCATGCAGCAGCGCGGCGGTATACATCCGCGACACGCTGACATCCGGAACACGCCGGGCCAGATGCCGGGCCACTTCGGCGGCTCGCACTGCGTGCTCCCATAATTCTTTTCCGACGACGCCCTGAGAACGTGAAAAAACCGTTTTGCTGGAAAGCATCAGCGAAATCTGGGAGATTTCCTCCCAGCCCAGCAGCACGATGGCATGGCGAATGGACTCGACGCTGGCATTCAGGCCGAAGTGCGGCGAATTCACCACACCCAGAATGCGCGCGCTCAGGGCGGGCTCTCGCTCGACAAAGCGCGCGAGCTGCTCGGCGTTGCTGTCCGGCGACTGCGCCAGCTTATACGCCTGCATGGCCATGACCGGCAGTGACGGCAAATCGCGCAAGGCCCGCACTTTCTGCAGGATGCGGCTGCGTGTTTGCCGGCGCGACTCGCCGCCCAGGCTGAAGTTTCGCAGGATGTTGCGGCCGCAGCGCTCTATCCGCGGCGTGGCATGTTGCGCAAAATGGCGCGTCGCCTCCGGATCGGCCGGCCAGTAGCTGCGGACATAGTCGGCAATGTTTGCCGGCAATTCGCTTGTGGCGTTGTCTTCTCCCAGAGCCAGCACCTCGCGCCAGGCGCTTCCCGCAACGGGCCAGCTCTGTCCGGGCACAGCAAAACATTTCATGTCGGCGCGTGGCGCGCGATTGACCGCATTCTCCGCGCGGTCATGGAAATGGTTGTGCAAGTCGGCCAAGGTGCGGCCCTGATCAGGACAGAACGCCAGGCTGGCGTGAATGTCAGGCTGGCCGACCAGCCCCAGCCGCAATCGACTGGCTACTGCCTTGATCCAGCTGGCCGCACCCTGTGAGCCGCCAGGTGGGCAAAACAACAGAAATTCATGGGTTGATAGACGCAGGCATTCGCGTCCCGACAATTGGGCGCAGATCGCCGCGGGATTGGCGTCCTTGATGGGCGCCGCTACCGTCAGCCGGGCGAGGATAAGCGAGGCGCCATTGCTTTCCGCTTCGGCCAGGCGGTCCAGCAGTTGCTCCGGGACATCTTCATCCACCACCCAGACGCCGATGGACCAACCACGGCGCACGGTCGTCACGGCCCCCCGATCCCCCAGTGCCAGCTGCGCCCGCCGTGCCTGGTCAAATG
>JBDNBC010000229.1:0-3636 GCA_039768115.1 Oceanococcaceae bacterium | reverse complement strand
TCACCGCCCGCGCCCGCTGGCTCGTGCGCAACAACGGCTATGCAGTCAACGCCGTGGAGAGCTGGGCCGCCAATACTGTGGGAGACGGGATCAAACCAATCTCGAAGATTGGCGATGCTGTGCGCAAGGAAGAGCTGCAGCGGCTTTGGCTTGCCTGGACCGACGAGGCCGATGCCGAAGGGCTGACGGATTTCTACGGGCTGCAGCGCCGCGCTGCGCGCGAGGTGTTTATCGCAGGTGAGGTGTTCTTCCGGATCCGGATGCGCCGTGCAAGTGACGGGCTGACTGTCCCGCTGCAACTGCAGATGTTGCCTGCGGAGATGTTGCCACTGGAGCAAACCGGCATCGCTGCCAACGGCAATGCGATCCGCCAGGGCATCGAGTTTGACCGGATCGGGCGGCGCGGCGCGTATCACTTCCTGCGCCGACACCCGGGCGACAGCACCGATCCCGGGCTGTCTGGCGAACTGGTGCGCGTGCCCGCATCGGAAGTGATCCATGTGATTGACCCCGTCGAGGGTGGCCAGCTGCGCGGCGTGTCAAAACTCGCCCCCGCCATCGTGAAGCTCTTCCTGCTCGACCAATACGACGACGCCGAACTCGATCGCAAAAAGGTCGCGGCAATGTATGCGATGTTCGTCACCTCCCCCGCACCCGAGAATCCATTGGCACCCGTCGAGGAGGATGAAGGTCCTGCCGGGGTTGAGATCAGCCCTGGTCAGGTTGTACGACTGGATCCCAGTGAAGATGTCACCGTCGGCCAGCCTGCAGACAGCGGCGCAACATACGAGCCTTTCCAGTACCGCACATTGCTGCAGATCTCGGCCGCGTTGGGCATTCCCTATCCCTATCTCGCCAATGATATGGTGAAGGGCAACTTCTCGAACTCGCGGCTTGCCCTGATCGAGTTCCGCCGCCGTGTTTCTGCCTGGCAGCATTCGGTGATGGTCTATCAGCTGTGCCGGCCCGTCTATGCGCGCTGGATGGATGCAGCGATGCTATCAGGTGCCCTGAACCTGCCCGGCTTCGAGGCCGACCGGTCGCGGCTGCTGGCCGCCGACTGGCTGCCCACCAAATGGGACTGGGTCGATCCGCTCAAAGACGCCAATGCCGAGATCGCCCAGATCGAAGCGGGCCTGAAATCCCGAAGCCAGGCCATTGCCGAGCGCGGCTATGACGCCGAGCAGGTTGATCGCGAGATTGCGGCCGAACGGGCGCGCGAGCGTGCTCTGGGTCTCGACTTCCGTCGTCCGGGCTCGCCAGCGCAGGGGGTGCAGGCGGTGCCGGTTGGCGACGCTGACGACGACGACGGAACCGACACAACCGATGACGCGGCTGATCGCACCCGCACCGAAGAGGACCAGCCCTGATGCTCCATGCACGCATAGCCGCACGTGCGTTCAACACGCCGCTGCTGGTTGAACCATCCAAGGCCATGGCGTTTCTGTCCGGCCTAGGGCCGCGCATTCTTGGGCGGCAGGTAGAGCTGGCGGGCAGTGATGTGATCGATGCACCGGGCACAAGCGCCCTGCCCGCCCGCGCAAGCATCCTTGCGGGAAGTCTCTCCGGCCGTCTGCGGCAACATGGTGATGCGCCCTACCCGGTCGTGGATGGCATCGCCGTGATCGAAATCTCTGGCGTACTCATTCACCGCGGTGGCTGGATCGGCCAGTCCTCCGGCCAAACGAGCTATGAGGGGATTGCCGCGCAGATCGACACGGCGGGCAATGATCCGGCGGTGCGCGGCGTCGCATTGGAAATTGACAGTTTTGGCGGTGAGGTTGCGGGTGTTTTTGATCTCGCAGATCGCATTCGTGCCATCCGTGCAACCAAGCCGGTCTGGGCCTTTGTGGCCGAACACGCCTTCTCGGCCGGCTATGCGCTGGCCAGCCAGGCTGATCGGATCCTGCTGCCGCGGACTGGTGCGGTGGGCAGCATCGGCGTCGTTGTGATGCATGCCGATATGAGTGGCCAGCTTGATCAGGACGGCATGCGTGTCACGCTGATCCACTCCGGTGCGCACAAGGTCGATGGCAATCCTTACGCGCCTTTGCCTGACGGGGTTCGTGCCGACATCCAGGGCGAGATTGATGTGCTGCGGTTTCTCTTTGCAGAGACAGTCGCTGCGGGTCGTGCAGGAAGGCTAGACATTGACGCAGCCATGGCCACCGAAGCTGCCACCTATCGCGGCACCGACGCCGTTGCCGCGGGTCTGGCTGATGAGGTCACCGATCTGGCAGGCGGGTTGGCCGCGTTCCAGCAGGTCGTATCCGGTCGTTCAATACCCAAGATCGCATGCCCTATTCCCGCATCAGCACGCCAGACCAACACTCAAACCAGACCGCGAAAGGAATTAGCCATGGCCCAAGAGCCTGACACCGAAACGACGCTACCGGAGGATGCCGATGATCAGCAGATGGATGATCGAGGCGATACTGGAGTTGCTGCACCAGCCGATGATGCGGCACCCGCAGCCGCCAGCGCGCCTGCTGCAATTTCCACGACGGCAATCGCACCAACACCACCAGCCCCGTCCGCCTCGGTGGCATCGCCCCCATCGGCCGCACAGCCCAGCAATCTGGCCGAAATCTCGGCGCAGCTACGCGAGGCGGCGGCAGAGATCGCCGAAATAGCCGCACAGGCTGGTCGGCTCGGTATCACGATTGATGCCGCAAAAGCGCTCCGCGATGGAACGACGCCAGAGGCCTTGCGCTCACTTGTGTTGCAGCGCGCAGCGGCGGCAGCCGACGCCCGCGATATCGTGGCAGCACCGCCCTCATCTGTTCTTCCCAAGGCCACGGAAAGCCCAATCGTCGCCGCCGCAAAACGCGCGGCCTCAGCAGGGACCAAAGGCTGATCTCCACACGCGCTCTTGACGCCCTGCCACCTGATCCCCTGCCGCTCCTCTCCGGCGGGGGATTTCTTTTTGACCCCTGACCACAAGGATCTCCGACATGACCGTTCTGACGCAGCCGCCCACCATGGGCGATGTTCTCAAATACGAACTCAACCCCAACTTCACCCGTGAAACGATCACGCTGCTCGCAGGGACCGCCTATCCCGTCGGTGCCGTCCTTGGCCGCATCACAGCCAGCGGCAAATACAAGCTGTCCACATCGGGTGGCAGCGATGGGGGACAAAACGCGGCAGCGGTGCTGCTCTATGCGACTGACGCGCGCGCAGCTGACCGAGACGCTGTCGTGATCCTGCGCGGCCCCGCCATCGTTTCCAAGGCAGCATTGGTCTTTGATGCCACCGTCGATGATGCGGCCAAGACCGCTACCAAACACGGTCAGCTCGCAGCCCTCGGCATCATCCCGCGCGATACCGCCTGATCCAGCTGTCCGCAGCTGCGAACCATCCCCCTGCCCTTTTTCCCCGGAGTTTACCCATGACCATCACCCGCAACCCGTTTGACACGGGCGGCTATTCGCTCGCGGAAATGACGCAAGCCATCAACATCCTGCCAAACCTTTATACCCGCCTGGGCCAGATCGGCCTGTTTCGCTTTGAGGGCGTCACGCAACGCTCCATCGTGATCGAACAGCGCGAGGGGGTGCTGAGCTTGCTGCCCTCTGTGCCACTCGGCGCGCCTGCCACTGTTGGCAACCGTGAACAGCGCTCGATGCGGTCCTT
>JBDNBC010000228.1:0-38349 GCA_039768115.1 Oceanococcaceae bacterium | reverse complement strand
TCACTCGGCGCACGGTGACCGCCAGGCTGGGGGCCGCCGTAGCCATGGCGGGCCCGGTCGTGGCGCCGCTCGCCTTGGTTGTGGTGGTCGCGATGTCCATCAGTTATGGCTCTTCCTTACGCTGACGGTCAGACCGGCATGTTCATGATGTCCTGATAGGCCGACACCATGCGGTTGCGGACCTCGGCCAGGGTTTTGAAGGACACATCAGCCTTGTTCAGTGCGAGCATCACATCGGCCAGCTCGACGTCGCGCGAGCCTTTGACAAAGGCGCTGCTCAGCGATTCGGCCGACTTCTGTGTGCTGTTGACGGAGTTGATGGCCGAGCCAAGGGTGTCTGCAAAACTTGTCGTCGGCGCTTCTGTCTGCGCCGCTTTCGACGCGCTCAGATCACCGCTGCGGGCTTGCAGGGCCCGCATTTGCGACAGGACGCTGTCGACGCCAACACCTTGAATGCTCATGTCAGATTGTCCTCATGCACTTGCGATGCCATGACATCACGGCCCATGTGAAAAAGGGGTCAAGAGATCGTCAGATCTCCGTCTCCGCGGTTTTGTGCAGGTTGTACTTACGCAGCTTTTCCACCAGTGTGGTTCGCCGTAAACCGAGCAGCTCCGCGGCATGGGCCACCACGCCATCGGCCTGGGCCAGGGCCTGGCGGATCAGCCCGGTCTCGACGGTCTGGATGTGTGCACGCAGATCAATGCCCTCTTTCGGCAGCACGAAGCGGGTGCTCAGGCCACCGGCATTGTCTGCCGGCTCAGCTTCCAGCGGTCGCCGCCCGGGCCGCGGGCGATATCGTTCGGGCAGCATGTCCACGCCGATGGCGGTATTGGGGTGCAGAACCGACAGGCGCTCAATCAGATTCGAGAGCTCGCGGACGTTGCCGGGCCAGGCGTAGCACTGCAGCGCCTGCACAGCCCCCCGGTCCAGGCGGACCTGTCCTCGCCCTTTTTCGGCATTCATCTGGGCGAATTCCGTTACCAGCGCGGGCAAATCCTCGGTGCGCTCGCGCAGGGCCGGGGTCTCGATGGGGAAAACATTCAAACGGTAGTAGAGATCCTCGCGAAACTTGCCGTCGGCGATACGTTCTTCCAGGTCGCGATGGGTGGCCGCAATGATGCGCACGTCGCAGTGTCGCGTCTGGTTGCTACCCACGCGCTCGAAGTTACGTTCCTGCAACACGCGCAGCAGTTTGACCTGCATCGGCAGGCTCATGTCACCGATTTCATCAAGAAACAGCGTGCCGCCCTCGGCCATTTCAAAGCGTCCCTGACGGGTGCTGATCGCGCCGGTAAACGCGCCCTTTTCATGGCCGAACAGCTCGCTTTCGAGCAGGTCCGCAGGAATCGCGCCGCAGTTGACCGCCACGAACGGCATGGCTCGACGCGACGACTGGGCGTGAATGGCTCGCGCCACCACTTCCTTGCCGGTACCCGACTCACCGGTAATCAGTACAGAGGTGTCGTATCCCGACACCTGCGCGATCATGTGCCGTACGCGGATGACCGCCGGCGCATCACCCGTCGGGCCGGTCAGCGACGCCGGGGACTCTACTTCGGCATTAAGCAGCCGGATGCTGACCCGGCGCAAGATTTCGGTGAGTTGGGATTGCTGCATCGGGAAGGCCAGATGCCACACGTCCGCCGGGTCCAGCCCGAGCGTGTCGTCGCCGTGCTCGGGCATCAACAGCATCGGTGCATGCTGCGGGTCCTTACGAACCCAGGTACTCACATCATGACTACCGCCGAGCGGCGTACGTCCCAGCACAATGGCGAGGAAGTCCCGCGGCCGTAAACCTTCCTCCACAACGGCTTCAAGCGATGTATAGGGACGGGGCGCGAAGTCCAGAAAGTTGAGGATCGCCGTCATCTCACGACCGCGTTCTACGTCCTGGTCGAGGATCAATACGCGCGACTCAGGCATGTTTCTGCTCCTGCACCTTGTCCACCACATCGGCAACCGAGGGGAGAAAATCCACCTTGTTTATGAAGTAATCGGCACCGGCCGCCTGGGCGTGTGCCCGGTGTTCAGCGTCGCCGTACACGCTGACCAGCGCGATGATCGGCGGTTGATCCTGGGCCTTGATCAGGCGCGTGGCCTGAATGCCGCCCATCTTCGGCATCGCGATATCGCACAGCAGCAGGTCGGGCCGGTGCTGTTCGCACAGACGCACGGCCTCTTCCCCGTCTGCGCCCATGGCGACCAGCTCCACGCAGTCAATTTCGCTGAGCAGGGCCTGGGCCAGACGCCGAAAGTCGGCATGGTCATCGACAAGGATGGTACGAAGCGGATTCATGACAGAAACTCCTCAGACGGCCGCGTGTGCGGCCGCGTTGCCAGAAACCGGGCCCGAGCGCCCCGTCGACGAGCGCGCCAACATCCGCCGCGCGGCCTGACGCTCTTTCGACGAGCCAATGCCCATCGCTTCACGGTACTTTGCAATGGTGCGGCGCGCGATCGAAATACCGCGTCGGGCCAGAATGGCGGTGATGTCAACGTCACGCAGTGGCTCATCACCCGGCTCGGCATCAATCAGTCGCTTGATCAGCGCTTTGACCGATGCGCCAGAGGCCGACACACCTTCGGCGGCGGTCAGCTGGCTGGGGAAGAAGTGCTTGAGCGAATAGATACCGCGCGGCGTCTCCACATATTTGGACGTGGTGATCCGGGACAGGGTCGACTCATGCACACCGATCTCATCGGCGATGTCCTTCAGCGTCAGCGGACTCAGGCCCACCTCGCCCCGGGTCAGGAACGCCGACTGCCGACGGAAGATGGCCTCGGCCGCGGCCAGCAGCGTGTCCTGACGAACCTGGACGCTGCGCAACAACCAGCGGGCCTCCTGCAGCTGATCCTTCAGAGCGCGGGCATTGCGATCCCCCTCGACGGCTCGGGCGTAATCGGAATTCACGCGCAGCCGGGGCAAAGCGTGATCGTTGAGGCGTACGGTGTACCCGCGCTCGCTGGGTTCGACGCGGACATCCGGCGTGACGTACTGGGTATCGGCATGCTGCGCTGCAGGCTTGGGATTGAGGCCGCGCACAATGCCGACCGCGGCCAGCACATCATCCACTGACACCTTCAGGCGACTGGCAAGTGCGGTCCAGCGCTTCGCCGCGACATCGTCCAGACATCCGTCAACCAGCGTCAGGGCCAGGCGCAGAAGATAGGCATCACCCTGCCCGTCCTGCTGGCGTTCTTCCAGTTGTACATGCAGGGCCTCGCTGAGCGAGCGGGCGGCGTAGCCCACCGGCTCCAGCCGTTGAACCCCGTGCAGCACGCGTGCGATGCGCTCAGCGGATATGCCGGGAATGCCCTGCAACCGATCGTTGAGCTCGTCGACATCGGCACCGAGATACCCGGCATCGTCGGTGGCGGCACAGATCTCGCACACAATCAAGCGATCCGTCTCGTTGGCGAAAACCATCGCCGCCTGCTCCAGGATGCGCATGTGCACGTCCTGGGTCACCGCGGCCTGACGCGAGGCACTGTCATCGTCGTCATCACCGACGGTGCGCATGCCGCCGTGCAGGTCCATGCGCTGATCTTCGGCCAGATCGTCTGCGGCGCGAACTTCGACGTCGTCCTCATCACGCTCGAGCATCAGGTTGTCATCCAGCGCCTGGTTCAGCTCGGCCGACAGCTCCAGTGAGGACAGTTGCAGCAAACGAATGGACTGCGCCAACTGCGGCGTCATGCCCAGCTGTTGACTCATGTTGATGCCGATGTTCTGACGCATTGCAGATCTCCGTGGGTGACAATCGGTAGCACTTGAGGCCCGCCGAGGACGGAAATCCGTCGGGCCGTTGGGTGCACTGTCTCCAAACGGAAGTCACTAAAACGTCAAGATGTCAGCGTTTCGTCCTTGCGCAAGTCATGTGCCATGAACAGCCGTCAACTGCCATGTTTGCGAGCGATTTCCCGCCGATGATGACGAAACACCTGGCGCCGCAGCGCGTCGTCCACGTCCGGGTCCAGCGGCAGCGGTCGAAAACTCAGCAGGCGCGTATCCGGCCCGGTCTGGGCAACGATTCGGAGCTGCCCGGCCAGACGCAATGGCTCGGGATAGCTGTCACTCAGGTGCAACTCCAGCACGCCATCGTAGGCCTGCGCCGCATCCAGCGAGTTCAGATCGTCGGCGACCCATTCCATATGATCAGCGGCGATGGTGACCTCGCGCCGCGGTGGCAATGCGCTGGCGACCTGCTGGCGGTAGAGATGTCCGACCAGTGCGACGAGCAAATCCAGCCGCGCACGGACGTCCTGCCATTCCGGGCTGGGGCCGTCACCGCCATCGACCCGCGTCGCGCTGTCGTGATGTTCCAGCGTCCCCACGGCCAGCAGCACCCGCAGCGCATCAGCCGCTGACCCGGCCTCGGCCCCCCTGACGAAGCGGACGGGGCGCCGGCTGACGTAACTGGGACCCACCGGATCGCTTCAGGAATGCAGACGTTGCCAACGCCGCCGCGGGGGCATGGCTTCGGCCAGTTCGGCAAATGCCTGCGCCACGGGCGCAATGAGACGCTGCCCTTCCCGCAAGGAGGCCAGTCGGTCATCGCCCAGTCGCAGGCGGGTGTCGATATGGGTCAGCAAGGCGCGCATATGCCTTACGGTAGCGGAATCGCTAGCCGGGTCAATGGCCTTGCGAACTTCCGCCAGGCGGGCGTACGCCTCGTGGAAGCACGGAACGGCATCCGTGCTGGCCTGTGCGTAAGCGCGAACCGCCCGGGCAAACACCTGCTCGAGCCGGCCGTACATCAGCGACAGCAGCTCGGGGTACGCCGGCGGGTCGGGCAACAACACTGCCGGACCAGACGCCGGTTCAAAAGTGATGGGGTTGACGGGGTGCAGCAGCGCTTCGTGCATGACGGAATCCGTTTTTTCAAACGCGAAAAGGGTCTGCCTTGGATATCGGCCTGAGCACTGAAAACTTGAGCCCCAAAAAAGACAAACCCCGACCGGAGCCGGGGTATGTCCTTGCACAGACCGTTAAGGAAGCGATCAGGCCTGCGCGTGCAGCCCGAGGCTGCGGTCCGACAATACCTGCTCGAGTCGACGTGCCATCTGCAGCACAACCGTTGCGGGTATCTGACGCAGCAGAGCACCCTGCCGGTCAAGAACGGAGACGACCAGCTGATCGTTTACCGTGTCGATGCGGTACACCGTATCGGTGTCGATGGACATGATGCGCGGCGCCGATTGATGCGACGCATCGTCCGAATCATGCGGATGAAAACTCTCCAATATCCCGCGTATGGCCGGCACCGCCGGTCGACCATCGCGGCCATACTCAGCACTGCCTGCCGGGCGCAGGGCACCGGGAGTGTTGGGGAAAGCGGTCATCGGAAAATCCCTCCGGGGTGACAAAGCCCCGACCAGATGGCCGGGGCTTGTCTAGCCTTGATCAGAGCGCCGCAGCGCTTGCTGATCTTAGCGGAGCAGACCCAACACGCTCTGCGGCGCCGAGTTGGCCTGAGCCAGCATGGCGGTACCAGCCTGCTGCAGGATCTGCGTGCGGGACAGATTCGCGGTTTCGACCGCAAAGTCCGCATCCTGGATCCGGCTGCGCGATGCGCTCTGGTTTTCCACCGAGGTTTGCAGGCTGGCCACCACGCTTTCGAAGCGGCTTTGCTGCGCACCCAGCGACGCCCGGGCACTGTTGACCGTTGTCAGGGCGTCATCGACCAGCTTCATCGCCGTTTGCGCACCGGCGTAGTTCGCCACCGTCAGGGTGTCGATACCAGTAGCCGTGGTCAGCGTGCTGATCGCCGCGTTGGCGTAACCCGCAATCGTCGCATCGTTGACCGTACCGGCCACCGTCACGGCCCCTTCACTGTTCAGCGTGAGCTGACCGGTCGCGGAGTCGTAGTTGGCACCGACGCCGGTCTGCGCCGAGACGTTGTTGATGGCGTTGGCCAGCTGTCCGGCCCGCTCGGCGGCACTGCTGGCTCCAGCAATCGCGCCAATATCCACACCGTTGATGGTGACGCCACCGGCCGCAATCGCCGTGCCGAAGCCGGTCAGGCCGGAAGCGGCCACACTCAGGCCCGCGTCGGTGTTCTGCGTGACACTGCCCAGGGCGGCAGTGTTGGCATCGGTGATGGAGCTCAGGGTGATGTTCTCACCTGCATTCGCGCCAATCTGGAACACCGCACCGGTGAACGAGCCGTCCAGCAGCTTCACGCCGTTGAACGAGGTCTGATCCGCCACCCGGTTGATTTCGTTGAGCAGCTCGGAGACTTCCAGTTGCAGCGCGTCACGATCCGACTGCGTGTAGGTCGCATTCGATGCCTGAACCGACAGTTCACGAATACGCTGCAGGTTGTTGGTCACTTCGTCCAGCGCGCCTTCGGCGGTCTGGGCCAGCGAGATGCCGTCATTGGCATTGCGGATCGCCTGGTTCTGGCCGCGAATCTGCGAGGTAAACCGCTCGGAGATGGCCAGACCGGCCGCATCGTCCTTGGCGCTGTTGATGCGCAGGCCGGTGGACAGGCGCTCGATGGAGGTGGCGAGGTTGGCACTCGACTGGTTCAGGTTCTTCTGAACATTGAGTGACATGACATTGGTATTGATACCTTGCATTGTTCGATTCCTTCTTTGGGAGGGGAAGCCGGGGGCTGGGGGCGTCGCCGCGAAATGCGGTGTCTTGCCTCAGGGAAGGTATCGGCCGATGAACACGCAACTTGAGGCTTATTTATCGAACTTTTCGCGTTATTTTCGTGACATTTCGCGCGAGAACGCAAAAGTCGCACCGAGGTGCGACTGGGCGACATATGGCGAGAGAAGGACCTGCGCCGGGACGTCTGGGCCTGAGCGCTGGTGACGCCCGGGGCGCCGTGTGTCGATGCGCTCAGGCCACCATGCGGGCGCCCGCACGCGGGGCGGCGGCCGGACCTTCCGCTATTTCGCTCCAGGCGGATACCAGCGGCGCCAGGATCATGCGCACCTCGGTAATGGCCGCAGCACGATCATCACTTTGCCGCAGGCGCAGCGCGATGTACTGGTACAGCGCGTAGAGATTGGCGGCGATTTCGCCCCCCTGCGCCAGATTCAGCGTGCCCTGCAGCTCCGCGAGAATGTCCAGCGCTTTCATCAGGGCCACACCGGCTTCAGCCTGCCCCTCGCCTGCCAGCCGCCCCGCGTGGGCCAAGCGGGCATCGAGATTGGTGAACAGCAGCGCGGTGAGCCGTGCAGGCGATGCCGTTTGCACATCAACCGACTGATAGGACCAGGCTGCGGATTGGTTGCTGTATGTGGAGGCGTACATGGGAATGGCTGTCCGATTCAAGTTCTGATGAAGTTATCGGCCATCCGCGGCCACACTTGAGGCTTGGGCGCGCCATTCACGCGCCGCGCGAAATCAGAAGTTGCCGGAATTCAGTGAGGCCAGCTGGGATGCCAGGTAACTGCTGGTGCTCTGCATCTGCGCCAGGGCGATATCGAGCGCTGTGAACTGCTTCAGATAGCGCGCTTCGGCACGCTCCATGCGCGCATCGAGCTTGTCACGACGATCATCAATGCGCTGCAGATTGGCCTCAAGGCTCAACTCGCGGTTCTTCAGGCTGGCGTCATTGTCGAGCAGGTCACCCAGCGTCGAATCCAGGCGGCTGGCCAGCCCGGTATCACCAGACCACCATGCGGCCACATCCGTGCGTCGCTCACTGAGCGCCTCCTGGAGTTGCGCCGCATCCAGCGACAACTGACCGTTGGCATCGAAGCGCAGGCCGAAGTCGCCTCCCAGCAGGTTGGCCTCCGGGCCCTGACCTTCGCTGATCACCGCCTTGATCCGCGACTCAACACCGCGCAACAGGGCATTGCCATTCAGGGGACCACCGTTTCCGGTCACCGGGTTGTATTCGCCCAGCTGATCGGCTCTAGTGGCGAACGCGTTATAGGCCGTCACGAAGGCGTTGATGGCATCGCTGATGGCGCTGTCGTTGCGTGCGATACCAAGCGTCACGGCGGTGGCCGGATCGGCCTGCGTGAGGTTGAGCGTCACACCGTCAATGGCGTCACTGATCGTGTTGGTGGGACTGCTGCGCGGCATGCCGTCTATGGTGATGCGCGCATCTTGGCCTGTGGCCGTGGCCGCGAAATCGGCTGCCAGTGTCGCCATATCGCCGACGCCACCAAGCGTAATCGCACTGTCGGCACCAATCCGATCAGAACTGAGTGACAGCACGCTGCCGCCGTCGACGTTAATGATCGAGGCCCGCACGCCGGGGTTGTCCGCGGCGTTGTTGATGGCATCACGCAACTGCGCGAGCGTGGTGTTGGCATCGGTAATTTCGACGCTGAAACTGTCGGCGCCCAGGGTCAGATCCAGTGTGCCCAGCCCGAGCCCGGCGGCCGGGTCGGTGGGTGTTTGCAGGACGGAGCGCCCGGTGGTGGCCAGTTGCTCGACGATGATGCTGTAGTTGCCCAGGGCGGAGCCCGTTTCGGCGCTCGCGCTGAAAAAGGTGTCGGCGGACTGCGTCAGCGTGCGCGCTTCCGTTGCCGCGGTGCCGGTTTGCCCACTGAGTGCTGACTGCAAGGACGACATCGCGCTGCGCAGCTGACCGAAGGCAGTAATGGCCACCCGCGTCTCCGATTCCTGGCGCTGCAAACGCCCGGCCGCCGGAGCGCGATCCGCGGCCACCAGTTGCGACACGAGCCCCTGGATGTCCAGACCCGAACCAATACCTGCTGAGGATATGCCTGGCATCGCTGTTCACCGCTTACGCGGCGTCTCCACTGGATTCCGGGCGTGTGGATACGTCTGCCCTGTCGGCCGGCGCTGATTCGCTGGTCACGGGCGGTACCGCATCGCGCTGACGCAGCAACTCGGTGATTTGCCGCGCCATTTTCAATATGGATTCGGCAGGTATTTGCCGAATGACATCACCACGGTCGTCATATAACGAGACGACCAGGCGATCACTGCCCTCATCCACCCGAAACTCCATCGCGCCCGTCTTTGTTGACGCATTGGGTGAATACCGACCTTCAGGCGGCAGGCGCCCCTGCTGCTGGTCATTGCGGACGGCCGCTACCGGCTCGGTCGCCCGGACCGCCGGCATCACGGGCACCACCCCGGATTGAACCGAGGGCTGGGGGATGGGATGAATGGCAGGAAATTGCATGGGATGACTCCTTGGCGAGGCACCAAGGCCCGGCCTCGTGGCCGGGCCTTAGTTCCCGCGGGTTTAGCCGCGCAGCAGGCTCAGGACACCCTGCGGTGCCGAGTTGGCCTGGGCCAGCATCGCGGTGCCGGCCTGCTGCAGGATCTGCGTCCGCGACAGGTTGGCGGTTTCGACTGCGAAGTCCGCATCTTCAATGCGGCTGCGCGAGGCGCTCTGGTTTTCCACCGAGGTTTGCAGGCTGGCCACCACGCTCTCGAAGCGGCTTTGCTGCGCACCCAGGGTGGCGCGGGCGCTGTTCACCGTTGTCAGGGCGTCATCGACCAGCTTCATCGCTGTTTGCGCACCGGCGTAGTTCGCCACCGTCAGGGTGTCGATACCAGTAGCCGTGGTCAGCGTGCTGATCGCCGCGTTGGCGTAGCCCGCAATCGTCGCGTCGTTGACCGTACCGGCCACCGTCACGGCCCCTTCACTGTTCAGCGTGAGCTGGCCGGTCGCTGCGTCGTAGTTGGCACCGACGCCGGTCTGCGCCGAGACATTGTTGATGGCGTTGGCCAGCTGCCCGGCCCGCTCGGCGGCGCTGCTGGCTCCGGCAATCGCGCCAATATCCACACCGTTGATGGTGACGCCACCGGCCGCAATCGCCGTGCCGAAGCCGGTCAGACCCGAGGCGGCGATACTCAAACCCGCATCGGTGTTCTGCGTCACGCTGCCCAGGGCGGCCGTATTGGCGTCGGCAATCGAGCTCAGGGTGATGTTCTCACCCGCATTCGCGCCGATCTGGAACACCGCACCGGTGAACGAGCCGTCCAGCAGCTTTACGCCGTTGAACGAGGTCTGATCCGCCACCCGGTTGATTTCGTTGAGCAGCTCGGAGACTTCCAGTTGCAGCGCGTCGCGATCCGATTGCGTGTAGGTCGCATTGGAGGCCTGCACGGCCAGCTCGCGCACCCGCTGCAGGTTGTTGGTCACTTCGTCCAGCGCGCCTTCGGCGGTCTGGGCCAGCGAGATGCCGTCATTGGCATTGCGAATGGCCTGGCTCTGACCACGGATCTGCGTGGTGAACCGCTCGGCGATAGCCAGACCGGCGGCATCATCCTTGGCGCTGTTGATGCGCAGGCCGGTGGACAGGCGCTCGATGGAGGTGGCGAGGTTGGCACTCGACTGGTTCAGGTTCTTCTGAACGTTGAGCGACATCAGGTTGGTGTTGATACCTTGCATGGTTTTGCTTCCTTCTAAGACTGTTAGGTTGAAAGGAACGCCTGATCGCTGGTGCTAGCAGTCACAGGGTTCGTAGGACTGTTATCGGCATCCGGCGCAGGGACTTGAGCCCTAACGCAGGAAGTTGAACAGCGACTGCTGCCCAAGACGTTGAAACACCGCGCGGGCGGCTTCGAGGCTGGCGTTTTCATTGGCCAGTCGCGTTACCTCCGCGGCGATGTCGGCATCGCGCCACTGAGCCAGCTCGGACGATGCGTTGAGCTGGCCGCTATCGTTTGCGGCACGAAGGGTGTCGACGGCCTCCAGGGCCAGGCCGGCTTGCGAGCGCACGCGGGACGTACGCTCGAGCATGCCGTCCAGTTCCACCAGGCCGGCATCGAGCGTGTCGCGGCGGGCCAGTTTCCCGGCGTCGTCCGTCGGATTGAGCGCTACCGCGTCGGCCAGGGTTTCCAGCGCCGTCACGATGTCTGCCGTGCCAGCGGTATTCATCAGCGCGGAACGCATGTCCACGCCATTGGCGAGTTGCCGACCATCGGCCACTTCAACCCGCGGCGGTGCGCTGATGTCGGCCGCCAGCGTCCAGGCACCGGGGCCGCCGGCCAGCGGCGGGTTGGGACTGGTGCCGGCGAACAGGGGCCGACCGTCAGCGTCGCGTGTGTTGGCGATCGAGGCCACATCGGCAGCCATGCCGCGCAGCTGTTCGGCCAGCAGATCGCGGTCTTCGGTATTGATAGACACCGTCTGGGCCCGCAACAGCAGTTCGCGCGCCGACTGCAGGGTGTCACCGAGGTCGCCCAGACGCGTCTCCGAATAGGCATGGCGCGCCTCGACCCGATTCAGGGTGTCCTGCTGAGACTGCAGACGGGCCAGGCGATCCTCGGTGCGCAGGACTGCGGCCGCCGCTACCGGGTCATCCTTGGCCTGCTGGAACTTGCGCCCGGTTGAGAGCGCCTGCTGCGCGTCAAACTGCGCCTGCGTGCGTTCCTGCATTGCGCCGAGCAGTGCACGGTAATTCATGCTGTTGGTAACGCGCATCGTTTATCTCCGCATGGCCGCGAGAACAGAGTCGAACAGCGTTCCCGCCGTCGCCAGTACCTGCGCCGCCGCCGCATAGGCCTGCTGGTAGCGCAGCAGATCGGCGGCCTCTTCATCCAGGTTGACCCCCTGAATCGAGTCTCGGCGGTCCAGGGCGAACGACTCCGACGCGCGCGCCACACTGACCGCACTGAGTGCCGATGCCGTGCGCTGGCCGGTATCACTGATCCAATTGACGTTGGCGTCCTGCACCGAGGTGCGGCCGCCGTCCAGGAATCCGCCGCGCAATGTTTCTTGCAGGGCCGTCGCGTTGCTGTTGTCACCGCTGTTGGGCGCACTGCCCGCGGCGGCCGCGGCGAGTTCCTCCGGGCGCAGCGCGTTGCTGACGAAACCAGACGCGGGGGCCGGTTCGATCATGAAACTGTCCCCGGCGGCGGCGACACCGGTGACGTTGATGGCCACTCCCCCGACGGTAAAGGGGTCACCCGCGGTCCCGCTGCCGGCCATGGGCAGGGTGGCACCGCGACTGTCGGTCGCGCTCCACGCGGCCCCATCAAAGCTCAGCCGCATGCGGCTGGCAGGCAGCTCTGCGCTGTCGTCGCCAGTCACACCCAGTACGGCGGTGCCGGCGTTGTTGCTCAGCTCCCGCACACGCGGCGTAGCCTCGACAAACAACGCCGTGCCCACATTGCCTTCGAGATCGGCGCCATTGACTTGTGCGGTGTTGAACTGCGCAGCCACGCTTTGAGCGACCCGGCCTAGCTGATCCTGTGCCGCCGGGATATCGGTATGCATGAGTTGCAGCAGCCCGCCGGCCTCACCACCAATCACGCGGGACGGCTGCAGATTGCCATTGGTTGTGATCTGCAACTGCCCTTCGGCATCAGCACCCACGCCGAGACGAACGGCCTGCCCGGCCTCAATGACGGGCTGGCCGTTGCCCAGCGTCACCTGAAGCGTACCGTTGCCATTGATCTGACTCCGCACACCGAGGGTTTCCGCCAGCCCTTCGAGCAATACATCGCGGCGATCCATCAGCGTCGCCGTGGCCGCATCCATACGCTCGGTACGATCGAGCTGTCCCTGAATCTGCGCCAGCTCGTCCAGTTGATCCTGCGCACTGGCGGCCAGGACGCCCAGCTGCTGGCCGGCTTGATTCGCTTCCCGCACCAGTGTGTCGTCGATCATTCGCACCTGAGCAGCAAACCCGTCGGCATTGGCGAGCAGTGTCTGGCGGACAGCGATGTCCGTGGGAGCAGCAGCGAACGCATCGACCGACTCGCTCAACCGACGCAGCGGCGCCCCAAGGCCGGTCGAGTCATCGGAGATCAAGGCGTCAATGCGGGTCAGCGCGTTCGCACGCACTTCCGCGAAAGCGCGTTCCTCGACCGCATCGCGGGCCGAGGCCAAAGCCGAGTTGTCGGCCGAACGGTTGAGCGAGACAACGTCGACCCCCCCGCCACCCGCCAGCTCGCGGAAATTGACCGACTGCCGGGCATAACCCGGCGTATTCGCATTCGCGACGTTGCGACTGACCGCGGTCAGTGCCTGCTGATAACTGGACAGCGCCGAGCGTCCGATGTCGAATAATTGCGTCATGGCCTGATTCCTTGGCACCCGAGGGGCGAGTTGCCGGATGCTGTCCCCGTGCAACTGACGGGCCACCAATCACGTAGGCCTCCAGCGCACGCCAGAACCGCCTCCGGCAATCTCCGGTATCGGCCGCATGCCGAAGAACGTGAGCCCGAGCGAAAACAAAAACGCCCGCAAGGGGCGCCTGGCGCTTGCGCAGACTCAGATCAGCCCGGCCAGTCGGGGTGAATCGGCCACCTGCAGCACACGTGATGCGTATTGCGGGTCGGTGGCATAGCCGGCCTCCGCGATACCACGGATATAGCGCTGATCCGAGCCCCCATGCTCCAGCGCGTTGGCATAGCGCGGCTGGGTCTTGATGAACTGCACGTAATCGCGGACGCTTTCCGCCACGTTGCGATACCCACGGAACGGCTCCACCATCTGCTGTGCCTGGCCGTTCACGAATTCCGTTGTACGCGACGACACCTGATCGCCGGTCCAGTCCCGGCTGGCCTTGATGCCAAACACGTTATAGCTGCTGCCAGATTCGATGGCCGGCATGTGCTGGCCCCATCCCGTTTCCAGTGCCGCCTGCGCCATCAGAATGCGCGGCGACACGCCGAGTTCGGCGGCGGCCTCGCGAATCCCCGGCTCGAGGATGCGAATGAAATCATCCGGGCTGTTAATGGCGTCCATCAGGGGCGGACGAGCCCTGGTGATGGCCGCCAATGGCGCATCGGCATCTGGCAGGGCGCGGAGGCGCTCAACCGAAATCACCCCCGACGTGAGCGCCGTCGTCGCCGACGCGGGTCCCTGTACAGCGGGCATACCACCGAGCGCGGCGACCAGCGATGCCTGCAAGCCCAGGCCCCGGCCCTGAGTAATGCTGTCGGAGAGCTGCTGGGTCCACAGACTGTTGATCTGTCCGGCCTGGCCGCTATCGCCGATGCCGGCGAAGCCGTCCTTGAACGCGCTGTCGAGCAGTTGCTTGACGAACAGCGCCTCGAACTTTTGCGCCACCGCGCCGAGCTGGTCGGCGTCGGACGCGGGCGCAGGCCCTAAACGTTGTGCTTGCGTACGCTGCAGCGGCAGATATCCAGGCGCCTCCTGACGCTGCAGAATCGCCCCGCGCGCGGCGTCGGCCATCGCCGCCATGGCCTCAGATCACCACCAGCTCGGCACGCAAGGCGCCGGCCTGCTTCAGGGCTTCAAGAATCGCGACCAGGTCGCCCGGCGCCGCACCCACACTATTGACGGCCCGGACGATGGAATCCAGCGTGGTGGTGCCTTCCAGCTTGAACATGCGCCCGTCACCCTGGCTGATCTCGATTTCCGAATCCGGAACCACAGCGGTGTCGCCCTGCCCGAAGGGATTGGGCTGGCTGACCTGCGGGTTTTCGCGAATCGTGACCGACAATGAGCCGTGGGTCACCGCTGCAGGCGAAACCCGCACGTTCTGGCCGATGACCACCGTGCCGGTGCGCGCGTTGACGACCACCCGGGCCGGCGCATCCGCGGCAATGACCTCGATGTCTTCCAGTGCAGCAATGAAGGCGACAGTCTGATCGGCGCTACGCGGGGCCCGCACGGCAACGGTGACAGCGTCCACGGCTTCGGCCAGCCCCCCACCCAGGCGGCTGTTGATAGCACGAACGATGCGCTGCGCCGTCCGGAAGTCACCCTGATGCAGGTTGAGATGTATCGCCTCACGACCGGACAACGAGTTGGCCACGACCCGCTCCACGGTTGCGCCGTTGGGAATGCGCCCCGATGCCGAGACATTGACCTGCACCCGGGATCCGTCGCGCCCCTGCGCGCCGAATCCGCCGACCACCATGCTGCCCTGCGCAACGGCATAGACCTGCCCGTCCGCGCCGCGTAGCGGCGACATCAGCAAGCTGCCGCCGCGCAAGCTCTTCGCATTGCCGATGGACGACACCGTAATGTCGATGCGCTGCCCGGGTTTGGCAAAAGCCGGTAGCTCGGCATGGATGGCCACGGCAGCGACATTCTTCAGCTGCGGATTCACGCCCGGCGGCAGGACAACACCCATTTGCGACAGCATGGCCGCCAGGCTCTGGGTTGTGAAGGGCGCCTGGGTCGTGCTGTCACCGGTACCGTCGAGGCCGACGACAAGGCCGTAGCCGACCAGGGCGTTACTGCGCACGCCGGCCACGCTGGCCAGATCCTTGATACGTTCGGCGTGGGCAGGCCCCAGGCTCAACGCGGTCAGGGCGAAGGCAATCAGCAGTGGTCGAATCATGGCGGTGGCCTCAAGCATTGACGAAAGATGTCGATAAGCTGACAAGGCAGGATTCGTGCCGCGCACCAAGCAGGGTGCGGCGGCAGTGCGGAATGGTGATTTCTTCTCCCGCTACAACGGGAAGAACGGCGAGTTAAAGAACCGTGCCAGCCAGCCCTGTGCGTTGGCATCGGCTACGGCGCCCCGGCCGCTGTAGCCGATCTCCGCGTTGGCAATGCGATGCGAGGGCACGGTGTTGTCCGGAGCGATGTCCTGGGGCCGCACCAGCCCGGTCAGCTGTAGCACTTCGACGCCTTGATTCAGCCGCAAACGCTTGCTGCCGGCAATGCGCAGGACGCCGCCATTGAGTTCCTCGACCACCTGCACGGTCAGCTGGCCTGTGAGCTGATTGCTCTGCGAACTATTGCCCGCGCCCTCAAAACTGCGATCAGCGCTCGCGTCCGCACCAAAATTCGCGGGTTCCTGCACCTGACCAAAGAAGTTGGGCACCTGTACGCCCAGCGACTGCCCTTTTGAAGTACTGGTGCTAGCGGATTTGGTCGCCGAGGTGCGTTCTTGCAGGACGACCGTCAGCACATCGCCGACATGGCGTGCCCGCTGATCGCCAAACAGCATCAGCCCGCCCTGGCCGTCATAGAGCGACCCTTCCGAGCGCTCATAGGCGGGCGGATAGATTGGCTCCGGCAGCGGTCGATCTTCGATTACCGCCGTCGACGCACAGCCGCCCAGGAAGGTCAGGCTGAGCAGTAGCACACCGGCGACCACGTAAGCCGCCGCATTCCCCTCGCGGACCGACGACGGCATCCCCGGAGGCACCGCATGTTGCGGCATGCCGCGGGTCACGCTGACCTCAGAGCAGGGCCGGGGCAGCACGCGATCACAGGTTATTGTTGACATATGCAAGCATCTGGTCGCTGGTTTCAATCGCCTTCGAGTTCAGCTCGTAGGCCCGCTGGGTTTCGATCATGCCGACGAGCTCCTCGACGACATTGACATTCGACGACTCAAGAGCACCCTGCCGCAGCAGGCCCAAGCCCTCGGTGCCGGGCGCCGCGACCTGAGCCACGCCGCTGGCCGCCGTTTCCACATAGAGGTTCTCGCCGCGTGCCTCGAGGCCGCCGGGGTTGATGAAATCTGCCAGCGTCAACGCGCCGATCTCCTGCGGGTTCGCCTGCCCGGCCACCTGCACGGATACGCTGCCGTCCTGACCAATAATCAGCGACTGCGCGCCGCCAGGAACATTGATGCCCGGCAGCACGGTGTAGCCGCTGGCCGTCACTACATTGCCCTCGGCATCGAGCTGCATCGATCCATCGCGGGTGTAGGCGGTGGTGCCATCGGGCATCAGCACCTGCAAGAAGCCACGGCCATTGATGGCGACATCCAGTGCGTTATCGGTCTGCGCCAGCGTGCCCTGAGCGAAGTCGCGCTCGGTCGCAACCAGCCGTGATCCGGTGCCAATTTCGAGGCCAATCGGCGCCCGCGTCTGCTGCGATGTCTGTCCACCCGCCTGGCGAAGATTCTGATAAATCAGGTCTTCAAACACCGCGTCGGATTTCTTGAAACCGGTCGTGTTGACGTTGGCCAGGTTGTTGGCAATGACGCTCATCCGCGTCTGCTGCGCATCCAGGCCCGTCTTTGCCACCCATAGGGAATGATTCATCGTGTACTCCTTGTGCCTTAGCGCATGCGCATCAATTCGGCGGTGCGCTGGGCGTTTTCATCCGCCTTGTTCATCAGCTTCACCTGGGTTTCAAACAATCGCTGCTGGGCGATCATGTCCACCAGCGCCGTGGCCACGCTGACGTTGGACTCCTCCACCGCACCGGCGGTCAGCACTTCGCCGACCGCGGCGGGCGCCTCGACGCCCGGTGCAGGCCGGAACAGGCCATCGGGGCCACGGGTCAACTGGTCCGCCGGCAGCGTGACAACGCTGAGCTGGTCGATGTCGACCGGCGCGGCCTTCTCCTGACCTTGCGGAATCATCGAGATGGCCCCATCGCTCCCAATGCTGATCGTGCTCGCCGGCGGCAGGGCGACGGGGCCGCCGTTGCCCATCACGGCATGGCCCGATGAGGTCAGCAGCTGGCCGAGTTCGTTGAGCCGCAGGTTGCCCGCACGGGTATAGGCCGGCGCGCCATCCGGGCCCTGCACGGTAAGCCAGTGATCGTCGTGCAGAGCGACATCCAGGGGCTGACCGGTGGTGCGCAACGGCCCGGTTGCACCGTCGAATGCGGCCCCCGCGGTCGCGGCGTTGACCCGCGTATGCAGGCCATCGCCCACGACCTCGTCGGCCGATGCGCGCAGCAGTGCCGCCTTGAAGCCCGGTGTGCTGGCATTGGCGATGTTGTGGCTGATCGCACTCTGACTCTGCAGCGCGCGACTCGCCCCGTTCATGGCCACATACAGCAGACGATCCATGATGCGAACTCCGACTTAGGCGCGAACGCGACTTAGCGCAGCTGCAGCGCGGCCTGGGTGATCTGATCCATGGTGGTGATCACCTGGGAATTGGCCTGGAAGCTGCGCTGAGCCGTAATCATGCTCACCAGTTGCTCGGTCAGATCCACATTCGAAGCCTCCAGCGCGCCCGAACGCAGAGATCCGAAATCGCCGGTTCCGGCCTCACCGCGACGCACGGCACCCGCTTCGGGTGTGGCACGCCACGCGTTTTCACCGGCAGCTTGCAGACCGTCCAGGTTGCGGAAGTTGCTCAGGGCCACCTGCCCCAGCTCCACCGTCTGCCCGTTGCTGTAGCGCGCTTGCAGAATGCCGGATGACGTGAACTCCACCCCGTTCAGCTGGCCATTGGCGAAGCCGTCCTGGCTGATGTCACTCACCGCAAAAGTACTGCCGAACTGTGTCGCCGACGACAGGTCCAGGCTGATGTCCTGGGCCGCGGTGCCGGTGCCAATCGTCAGCCCGGCAAACGTCACCAAGCCTCCGGCCGGCGCGGTAATGGCGCCGGTGTTATCAAAGGTAACCGGCGTCGGGCTGCCAATATCGGTGCCGTCAATGGCCACGTTCATCGTCCACTCGTTTTCGGTGGCGGTCTGGCTGAAATACAGGGTCGCCGCGTGCGGCGCACCCAGCGAATCGAAGACCGTTACCGACGTGGCGTGGTTGTAGCTATCGGGGTCGGCCGGATCAAATGCCGCGACGGTCGGCACCTCCGCATCCGCCGGCAGGTTCAGTGCCGCGGTCACTTCACTAGTCATTTGTGGTGCGCTTTCCTGTGTGGACAGCTGCAGGTCAGTGAATTCCGCCGTGTTAAACCCGCCGCCGGCCAGCGGCGCAAAGCCCTGCAGGCGATCGCCCTGGCTGGTCACCAGAAAGCCTTCGGCATTGACCTGGAATGAGCCATCGCGGGTGTAGTGCTCGACACCGCCACGATTGATCGTGAAGAACCCGCTGCCACTGATGGCGAGGTCCATCGCGTTGTCAGTGAACTGGATGGTGCCCTGGTTGTAGCTCTGGCGCGTCGCACTGGAGACGACACCGCCACCGGTGTCAAGCGCCTGGAGGGCTTGGTTCCCCGAGGTAATCAGGTCCGCGAACTCCGAACGCGAGGACTTGAAGCCCGTCGTGTTGGCATTGGCGATGTTGTTGGAAATGACCCCCAGATTGGCGGTCGCGGCGTTCATCCCACTCAGGGCAATATTGAAAGACATGGTTCAGGACTCCTCACGAATTTGGCGGACCTCGGACAGCGGAACACTGCCGAGCGAACCGAGCTCCAGGATGGTGGCGCCGCCGTTGCGATCCAGCGCGACGCCGCGAATGCGTTCGGCCACCAGCACATCGAGCTGCGTAGCCGCATTGCCATTGCCCAGCACGGCCTGGATGGCATAGCTGCCCTCCGGCAGTTCGGGGATGGTGAAATTGGCGGACCCGGCACTGCGCGTACCCAGATCCAGGGTCTGTACCAGCTCGCCGCTGGCGTTGGAAATCTGCACCCGCAGCGGGCCGCCAGCGGGCACCTCAATCGTCGCCGGCCGCGCATCACCCCCGGTGATGACGGGGCTAAAGATCATGGCATCGCGGCCGATAAGCGACGTGGCGTCAAGCAACTGCGATGAGGTCATTGACGCCGCCAAAGACTCCACGGTGCCCTGCAATCCGGTGATGCCCTGCACGGTCGAGAACTGCGCCATCTGGCCCAGAAACTCGTTGTTATCCATCGGCTTCATCGGATCCTGGTTCTGTAGCTGGGCGAGCATCAGTTGCAGGAAATCTTCCTGCCCCAGCGCCTGCTCGGCCGTTTGCCGTGTGGGCACGGCGGAGTTAGTGGAGCCGTTCACGGCGCCAACGGGGGAATTAACCACGTCCGGTCTCCAATGTCCGCATCAGCAGATCCTTTGAGGTGTTCATCAGTTCGAGATTGCTCTGGTAGGCGCGCGAGGCTGACAGCATGTCGGCCATCGCCTCGACGACATCGACATTGGGCGCGTAGACATAGCCGTTGTCGTCCGCATCGGGATGACCCGGCATGTAGCGCAACTGCGGCTCGGCCGTATCGGTGGTGATCTCAGTGACCTGCACCGTCGCGTGCCCGGATTCAGTGAGCAGCGTGCGAAACACGGGATGGCGTGCCTGGTAGACATCCTCCGGACGTCCCGATACGGCATCGGCGTTGGCCATGTTGCTGGCCACGGTATTCAGGCGGGTCGACTGCGCGGCAAGCGCATGCCCGGCCACTTCAAGGATGGAGAAGCTGGCCATGATCAGCGTGACTGGATGGCGGTCCGCAGACTCGACATCCGTCCATCAATAAAGCGCAGAGCCGCTTGGTAGCGCAGTGCGGCATCCATATAGGCCGCCTGCTCCACCGGGCCTTCGACCGTGTTGCCATCGGCGCTGGGCTGGGTCGGAATCCGCCACTGGGTCGGGCTGGAAACCCGCAGGCCGTCATTGGGCGGAAGGTGACCGGCACGGGTCTGGGCCATCGGCATGGCCTTGACTCCTTCGTTCTGCAGCACCTTGCGAAAATCGATGTCACGCGCCATGTATCCAGGCGTGTCGGCATTGGCCAGGTTGCCGGCCAGAACGCCCAGGCGCTCGCCGTGCACACGTAGTGCCGGGGCGAATGCACCAAACAGCGGGTCTTGTGCCATGAGCGTTGTCCTTGAAAACAGGGCCTAGCGCGGCAGCTGCAAGGCGTGTGCCGTGGGTGGCGCACTCAGCGCGGCATCCGTCGAGCCGCTGAGAATGTCCACCACCGCGGTGGCCAGGTCGTCCGGCCGAAATTTAGGCACGAAGCGATTGGCACCCACGCGCTGAATGAGCGCCTCGTTGAACATCCCCGACAGGGAGGTATGCAGGATGACCGGCAGGCTGGCCATGCGCGCATCGCTGCGAATCTCGGTCGTGAGGCGATAGCCGTCCATGTCCGGCATTTCGATATCGGAGATCAGCAGCGAGAAACTGTCCCCAATCGGCCCCTGCCCCACCGCGGCTTGCAGGGCACGCAGCGCTGCCCGCCCATCATTGACGACCAGCGACTCGAGGCCCAGAGCATCCAGCGTGTGGACGATCTGCGCCCGCGCTACCCGCGAGTCATCGGCCACCAGGACCTTGCCGTGATGACGCATCTCGGGCCGCAGGGCATTCAGCACCTGCTCGGACAGCACCGGCGGCGGGCCCGACACCTCGGCCAGCAGCTGCTCAACATCGATAATTTCTACCAGGTGCCCTTCATGGCGGGTCACGGCGGTCAGGTACCCGTGGTGATGGCCATCCAGCTGCGGCGGCGGATGCACCTCTTCGACGGACTTGTGAATGATGCGATCCACCCGCGCCACCAGCAGGCCCTGAATCGAGCGGTTGAATTCGGTGAGCACCACCGTGCCTTCCGGACAGCTATTCGGCTCTCCCAGCGCCGTGGCCAGCTTGATGACCAGGACATTCTGATCACGCGTACGCATCACGCCGCGCACCATCGGATGCGCCTTGGGTACCGGCCGAATGGTCGGCGTGCTCATCACTTCCCGCACCTTGAACACATTGATGCCATAGCGCACCCCATTGCCAAGCTCAAAGAGCAGCAGCGCCAGCCGGTTGTGACCGGCGAGCTGGGTGTTTTCATCAATGCGGGAAAGAAGACTGGAGGTTGTCGCCATAACGGGTTTCCGCTCGGATCAAGAATTCGCGTTTGCCATCCCCGTGCAATTGGCTTGCCGCGGCATTGCAATTGCAGCGCAACCGGGCATGAACATGACTGTCCGGAAGCTGCCGATGACCACTGCCAATCGCTCGACCGCCATTCGCCACCTTTCCCGCCGCCTGTCCCGAGGCACGCCATTGCGTGGGCTGCGCACGGCACTCGTATTAGTAATGGCGGGCGGTGTCGGGACCGCCCTGGCGGCCCCCGTCGGTAATACCGGACTGGAAGATCCCGACCGGCTGCGCGCGGTGGTGCAGGCCCACGTCCTCAACAGCGGCGCCGGCCCCATGGATATCGACACCCCGACGCTTGATCGCCCCTTGAATCTGCCGCACTGCGCGGCGCAGCCCGAAGCCTTCGATCCGCCAGGCCAGGCCAGCCGCAACCGCCGAATCGTCGGCGTGCGCTGCCCGGGCGGCTGGAGCGTCTACATCCCCGTGCGCCTGAGCATGACCGTGACGATGGTGGCGCTGTCCCGGCCCGTCGGCCCCGGCGAGGCATTGAGTGCCGATGATTTACGCCTGACCCGAAAGCCCGTCAGCAGCATGCCGCTGGGCTATATCGGTTCCGTTGAGCAGGCGTTGGGGTCCGTGACCCGTCAGGCCCTGCCCGAGGGCACGGTTCTGCGGCCCACGCAACTGCGCGCCGGTCAGGCTGTGCAACGCGGACAGCATGTGCGCCTGGTCGTGCAGCGCGATGGCCTGCGAATCGAGTCGGCCGGCGAAGTTCTTGCCGATGGCGCCGTTGGGGCGTGGGTCAAGGTGAGAAATCCCCACAGCGGGCGTATTGTGGAAGGCCGCGTTGACGATGTCGGCCTGGTACTGATTCCATGAAACCCGTCATCGAATCGCGTCGCACCATTAATTTGCGTGTTGGCCTCAAGTTGGCCACTTTGCGGCCGATACACAGGCCAGAAGCCACCGGAACGAAGCCATGAATACCCGATTGGACATCACCAATTCCCTCCCCCGCGCCGTTGCCGACACCGGCGCCGCCAAAGGCACTGGCCTGGATCGCTCAGAGGCGCCGGTCGACAATGCCGCGCGCGACAGTGCGGCTCGACCCGCACAGGACAGCGTCCGGGTCGGCGCACCTGACATCGCCGAACTGGCCCGCCAGGGTGACGGCATCGACAACGCCAAGGTCGAGCGTTTACGCGCCGCCATTGCTGACGGCAGCTACCGTGTTGATGCCGAAAAACTGGCGGAAAAGCTGATCGCTTTTGAAGCCGGCCTGGATGGAGTGCGCAAATGACCGCTACCGCCGCCGTATCGATGCCGGACCCGATGGAGCTATTGCTCGCGCTATGGGAGACGCTGGAGTCGGAGTCGACCGTGCTCGACAGCGGTGAGGCTGCGCAGATTCAGGACGTGGTGGAACGCAAGGACGCCTTGTGCCGGCAGATCAGCCTGCATCCGGCATTAGCCGTAGATGACGGCGGCCGCCTGCGTCAGCCGCTCGCCGACGATGTGACGACCCTGCTGGAACAATGCAGCGAACGCAACCAGCACAACGGCGAGCGCATCGCGCGGCGCCGGCAGATGGTGCAGGAGCGCTTGGCGCGGCTCAGCAACCAGGGCACCTATGGCGCCAGTGGCAGCATGGATCATCGCTCACGTGGACAATGGTCAGCTCAGGCCTGAGTGCCAGCGGCTGAAAGAGCCCCTCGGCTGCACAGCAGCCCAAGTCCCATCAATGCGGATGGACGTCGCGGGGTGCCGGAGGCTGTGGCTTCTGCCCGTGCAGGCGCGTCAATAATTCGGCTTCCGCACGCGACAGATGCGCCATCCGCGCCAGGTCTTCGGCACGCCAGCCCTGCCGCGCCAGCGCGACCAGGTCTTCGCCGGTGAAACTGGCGGTACGTTCTTCGCTATCGCGTCCACCGGCCATGGCCTGCAGCTGATGATCCTGCCGCTGCTTGAGCGCCTGCATGCGCACCTCGAGCGCCAGCACCGATGACCGCAGATCGGCGATCTCGCTTTTGAGAACGTTCACCACCGCCTCATGATCGGCGGCCAGCACATACCCGTCACTGGCCATCACACCAAGCGCCTGAGCTTGCTGCAAATCCTTGTGGGCACGCTGCGCTTCACGGCGCTGATGGCTCGGGCTCGATTGAACCGAAACGGTGTTCAACCTCCGGTGCAGAAACAGCAAGGCGCTACCAAGCCCAACGAAGACCGCGCCGAGCATCCCTCCCGCAAGAAGCAGAGATGGGGTCGACGACAATGGCGTGGCCAGAGCCGACACCGTATGGGAAGACACGTCAACGAAAGCAGTCATGGCTGTACAGATAAAGCGACAGATGTCCGTGCCGCGCATATTCCGTGCCACCGGATCAAGAAAGGGTCAACGGCGCCTACGGCAGGTGCACTAGAATTCGCGGCTTGTTCCCCCGCTGCTCTCCGATGATTCTGATCCTCGAACCCAATATCGACCCGCAAGGCGTGAGCTATACGGCCCTGATGCAGCAGCTGGCGGGGTTGAAGAACATCCAGCACCGTGCGCACATGGTCCGCGGCGCCCGGCAGACGCTGACCGAGGTCTACCTGCTTGGCGATACGCATACGCTGTCGACCGAGGACATGGCCGAGCTGCCCGGCGTGGAACGGGTGGTGCGCATTTCCGAGGCCTATCGCATTCTCGGCCGCCACGCCGATGACAACCGCGAGTCCGCCTTCGATTACAAGGGCGTGCGTTTCGGTCAGGACAACCTCAACATCTTTGCCGGCCTGTGCGCGGTGGATAACCCTGACAACGTCGGCGCAATGATGGCCGCGTTGGGCAAGCTGGGCCAGGTCTGTACGCGGATGGGCGCCTACAAGCCGCGCACCAACCCCTACTCGTTTCAGGGCCACGGCGCGGATTGCCTGCCCTGGGTCTTCGAGCTGGCCGGCAAACACGGCATGAAGGTGATCGCGATGGAGATCACCCACGAAAAACACATCGACGAGATTTATTCCGCACTGGAGAAAACCGGCCATCCGACCGGCGTGATGCTGCAAATTGGCACCCGCAATACGCAAAACTTCGAGTTGCTGAAAGCCGTGGGCCGGCAGCAGGAGTTCCCGGTGCTGCTCAAGCGCGGCTTTGGCATCACCCTCGAAGAGTCGCTGAACGCGGCCGAGTATCTGGCCAGCGAAGGCAACTCCAACGTGATTTTCTGCCTGCGGGGCATGAAAACCAACATGGGCGACCCGCATCGCAACTTCGTCGATTTCAGCCATGTGCCGGTCATCAAGCGGCTCACCCGGATGCCGGTCTGCATTGACCCTTCGCATTCCGTCGGCACCCGCCATCGCGCGCCAGACGGCCTGCTGGATGTCTTCCACGCCACGGCACAGGGCATCATTGCCGGGGCCAACATGGTGCTGGTCGACTTCCACCCGCAACCCACCTGCGCGCTGGTCGATGGTCCTCAAGCGTTGCTGATGGACGAGCTGGAGCATTTCATCGACGACGTGGGCATTGCCCGCGCCGCTTACGAAGCGCGCGTGGCCCGGGCGCAGACGGCCGCCTCTCGCCGGTGACGGACACCACGGCGCCGACCTCCCCTCCCGCCGCGGCAACCTGGCCTCTGACTGATCCGGGCCCTTTCGCCCATCGCGCGGTGGCGCTGGCCCATGACGCCAGAGGGCCCGTGCTGCTGATCGCCGCGGACGAGCAGCAGGCCTGGCGCCTGGAGCAGTCGTTGCGGTTTCATGCCGGCGACGACCTGCCGGTGGCGCATTTCTGCGACCCGGAAACCCTGCCTTACGACCTGTACTCGCCGCATCCGGACCTGATTTCCGATCGACTGGCCCTGCTGCTGCGTCTGGGCCAGATGCCGCGCGGGCTGGTGATCACCACGCCCTATGGGTTGCGCTCGCGCCTGCCGCCAACCGATTTCCTGCTGGCGCGCAGCTTCGTCTGGACCCGGGGTGACCGTCTGCGCCTGGACGCCGAGTTGAGCCGCCTGGCGCAGGCCGGCTATGCGCGCGTCCCGGAAGTGTCCGGCCACGGCGAGTTCGCGGTCCGCGGCTCGATTCTGGACGTATTCCCGATGGGGGCGCGGCAGGCGGTGCGCGTGGATCTCTTCGATGACGAGATCGACACCCTGCGCTGGTTCGACGTCGAAACCCAGCGCTCTACCGACACCGTGGACTCGATTCGGCTGCTGCCGACCCGCGAGATCCCGCTCGACGATGCCAGCATCGCCCGCTTTCGCGAGCGCTATCGCGAACGTTTCCCCGGCGACATCCATCGCAGTCGCATCTATGACGATGTCAGCAAGGGCATCGCGCCCGGTGGCATCGAGGCCTGGTTGCCGCTGTTCTTTGACGCGACTGCCACTCTTTTTGACTACCTGCCCGAGGCCGTACACATTCTTGATGCGGCCGGAGCGGAGGCCTTCGACCACGACTGGAACGATATCTGCGAGCGCTTTGACCAGCGCTGTCATGACATCGAACGCCCGCTGCTGCAACCGGGCGAGCTGTATCTGTCCCCGGAGACACTCGAACAGCAGCGCGCGCGCCATCACAATATTGTCGCGCCCTGCCGCGTTATCACCGAGGCCCTGCCGCAGGTCGCGCTGGAGGAGGCGCTGGCCGAGCCGGGCCGCCTGTTGTTTGTCGCCGGCAGCAACAGCCAGCGTGAGCATCTCGAAACCGACCTCAGTCGCTTTGGCGTCACCCCACGACGGCACGAGCACCTGGCCGACTTCCAGGCCCACCGTAATCGCGTCGGCGTCTGCATTGCGCCGCTGGAACAGGGCTGCCGCACCGCAAGCGAACGTATCCTGACTCACGCCGAGCTGTACGGCGCGCGCCCGCCCGTGCGTCAGCGCCGCCGCGCCAGTCGCGATGCCGAGTCACTGCTCAAGGATCTGTCCAGCCTCGCGGTCGGCGCGCCGATCGTGCACCGCGATCATGGTGTCGGCATTTACCAGGGGCTGACCCACCTGACGGCGGGTGGTATCGAGCAGGAATTTCTGACGCTCGACTATGCCGATGGCGACAAGATCTACGTTCCGGTCACCAACCTCGAGCGCATTCACCGCTATACCGGCGCTGACCTCGACAACCCGCCGCTGGCCAGCCTGCGCTCCGACCGCTGGTCGAAGAACCGGGAAAAGGCTGAGAAGCGCGCCCGCGATGTCGCCGCGGAACTGCTGGAGATTCAGGCACGCCGGGCCGCACAACCGGGCGTATCGATCACCTGCGAGCCCGATGACTACGCCCGCTTCGCCGGCGGCTTCGCATTTACCGAAACCGATGATCAGTTACGCGCCATCGAGGCGGTCATCGAAGACCTGGCCAAAGCTACGCCCATGGATCGGATCGTCTGTGGTGATGTGGGCTTTGGCAAAACGGAAGTGGCGCTGCGGGCGGCCTTTGTCGCCGCTGCTGCCGGCTACCAGGTCGCCGTGGTCGCGCCAACGACCCTGCTGGCCAGCCAGCACCGCGACACCTTCGTGGATCGCTTTGCTGATTTTCCGATCCGGGTCGAGGGCATGTCGCGGGTCAATACGGCCAAGGAGCAGAAAGTGCTGCTCGAAGACCTGAGCGCAGGCAAGGTCGACATCGTCATCGGGACGCATCGCCTGCTGCAGAAGGACATCCGCTTCAAGAACCTGGGCCTGGTCATCGTTGACGAGGAACAGCGCTTTGGCGTGCGTCACAAGGAACGCCTCAAGGCCCTGCGGGCCGCGGTGGATATGCTGACGCTGACCGCCACCCCCATCCCGCGGACGCTGAACATGAGCCTGGCCGGCATTCGTGACATGTCGGTCATCGCGACGCCACCGGTCAAACGGCTGGCGATCAAGACCTTCGTTACCGAGTGGGACAACGCGCGCATTCATGAGGCCTGCCAGCGCGAGCTGCGCCGTGGCGGTCAGGTGTATTTTCTGCACAACCGCGTCGAGGACATCGAGTCGGTGGCCGAATCGCTGCGGCGGATCGTGCCCGAAGCGCGCATCGCCGTCGCCCACGGGCAAATGAACGAGCGCGAGCTCGAGCGCCTGATGGTGGATTTCTACAACAACCGCTTCAACCTGCTGGTCAGCACCACCATCATTGAGTCCGGCATCGACGTGCCCAATGCCAATACCATCCTGATCAACCGCGCCGATCGCCTCGGCCTGGCGCAACTGCACCAGCTCCGCGGGCGCGTCGGCCGGTCCCATCACCGGGCCTACTGTTTTCTAATTGTGCCTCCGGTGGACCTACTGACCCATGACGCCGAGCAGCGCCTCTCGGCGATCGAACAGATGACCGACCTAGGCGCCGGCTTTCAGCTGGCCACGCATGATCTGGAGATCCGCGGCGCCGGCGAGCTGCTGGGCGATCAGCAAAGCGGGCAGATCAATGCCGTCGGTTTCACGCTCTACGCGGAAATGCTGTCGCGAGCGGTGCGCGCGCTCAAGCGCGGCGAGCTGGACGATCCCTTCGCCCAGGACGTGGCCACCGAGGTCGAGCTGGGCACCTCGGCGTTGTTCCCGGACCGCTACATCGGCGACGTCAATCAGCGCCTGACCCTGTATAAGCGCCTGGGCCAGTGCGAGGACGCTGAGGCGGTCGAGGAGCTGCGCCGCGAGATCATGGACCGATTCGGCGAGTTGCCGGATGTCGCGCAGACCCTGTTCGACGTGCATCGCATTCGCGCCCTGGCAGCGCCGCTGCGACTGGAGCGTATTGAAGCCGGCAGCAAGGGCATCCGCCTCAAGTTCGGCAGCCAGGCCGTGATTGATCCGGCGCGGCTTCTGCGTTTGATCCAGAGCCGGCCCCGCGATTACAAGCTCATCGGCGACCGGCAGCTGGACTACAACCGCCCCCTCGAGGACATGCCCACGCGGCTCACGGCCCTCACTGGCATACTCGAATTCCTGCTGCCGCGCGATGAATCGCCCGCCCATGCCTGACCTGTTGCGACCCTGGCCCCGCCGGCTGCTGCGATCGCTGCTGCTGTCGTTAATCGTTGGCACGCTCACCCTGCCGTTGTCGGCCCGCGCCCAGACGACACTCCAGCTCGACATGATCGTCTTCGAACAACCGTCCTGGGTCAGCCGCCGTGATCATGGCCAGTGGCCGCTGCAAGCCCAGGACATGAACGATGCCCGTACGCCGGAGGATCTGGCCAGTCGCCCCGGTCTGGAGTTTCTGCCCGATAGTGGCAGCGCCTTTGCTGCCGAGGCCGCGCAGATGCGCAGCCAGGGCTATACCCCGCTTTACGTGGCGAGCTACCGCTTTCCGCAGAGCGGGCTGAACCGGTCACCGATCTGGCGCGTGGCCAGTGGCCCGGAGATTGCCATCGAGGCCGAGTCGCTGATGCAGGCCGCTCAGGTCAGCGGTGAAGGCGTGGACTTTGATCGCCCGACCGAGCGTGAACCGGAAACCCGTCGCCGCCTGCAGGGCTGGGCACGGGCCTGGGTCGACACCTACCTGTTTGTTGAAATGGATATCGCCCGCCTCGTCACCGATGCCGCCCTCCGCGCCGAGATCGAGCAGCAACGCGATTTCGATGGTGAACGCGCCGATCGTGCGGCCGAGTACAGCAACGTCTTCGCCCGCCCCGACCGCGCCACTCCTGCCGATGATCTCTGGCCCCGTGAAGCGCTCAGCATGCATCGCCTGGCACAGCGCAAGCGGGTCAAACTCAACGAGGTGCACTACTTCGATCATCCGGTCATCGGCATCCTGATGCGTGTCACGCAAACCCGCAGCACGGCCAACTGATGTGCGTGTCTGCCCGCAGCCACCACTTACGGAGCCCCGCCATGTCCCGACTGCCTCTTGCCCGTATCCGCGGGCCCGTCCTCGTGTTGTTGCTGTCGGTTTCTCTCGGCGGCTGCGCCTTGTGGGCCAGTGAGCCCGGTACGGCGACCTCCGCGGCCACATCATCTCGTGTGGAGTCGATGACGGTTCCGCGAATTGACCTGGCCGCGGCGCGAACCGACGCACCCCCGAGCCGCAAAGGCGAGCCCCTGGCCTTTGCCGACGCGGTGGCCGTGGATATCAGCCCCGCCACCACCGGCGCCTGGTCGGCCTGGGACGAGCACCATGACCGCTGGCGCGTCGACCTGCATAGCCCCAACGCGAAATCGCTGAATTTGCATTTCGATCGTTTCGCGCTGCCTGCCGGGGCGCAGCTGCGCCTGTATCCGCCGTCCGCACAGGGTCAGCGTGTGGTGCTGGATGTCAGCGACAACAAGAGTCACGGCGCGTTATGGACGCCACAAATGGCGGGCGACACCCTGCGCCTGGATCTGATCCTGCCGCGCGAACGCGAGCGCCGGGTTGATCTGCATCTGGCCACGGTCAACATCGCCTGGTAGGCATCGCAAGGTAGGCCGCGCCCATGCCGCTGGCCTGGCGCACCCACTAGCGCATCAGAGCGACCGCTTTGATCAATGCATGAACCACCTCGCCGACGCGTAAATCGAGCTGCGCCACGGCGCGCGGCGTCACCTCGGCGAATAAGGGTTCGTCGGTTGTTGTGCGCAGGCGCACCGTCACCCGCCCCGGCCGCACCGCTTCCAGCGCCGCGATGCGGGCCAGCAACTGGTTCTGGATACTGATGCCCCGCACGCGTTCACGGGCCAGACTGACGTCGCTGGCACGGATGCGCAGACGCGGGGCCGTCATCGGGCTGACCGCCACGCTCCCGCAGGCCACGTGCAGCTGTGCACCGCCCTGGGTCACAAACACACCAGCGCCATCGTCCGCTGCCGCATCCGCTTGAAAGCGGCCTTCCCAGACGGTCACGGCTCCGTCTTCAGCGAACAGTACCGAATCAGCCCGCGACAGCGCCGTCTGCAGATCGTCAAGCCCGATCACGCGTCCCGCGTCCATAAAGAGAACGCGTTGCGCGATGCGCTCGACCTCGCGGGGGGCATGCGTCACATAGAGGACGGGCACGCGGCTGTCATGAGCCAGTTGCTCAATCAGGTCCAGCAACGCGTCGCGCGCATCCCAATCGAGATTCGACAGCGGTTCATCCATGCATAGCAGCTGGGGGCGCGACAGCACGGCCCGGGCCAGGGCGACGCGCTGCTGTTCTCCGCCTGACAGATGGGTGACCGGCGCATCCAGCTGGCGCTCCAGACCGACCCGGGCAACCACCTCTGGCAAGCTCAGGGTTGGCCTCGCGGCCGCATCGTGGCTCACCGCGTGACTGACGACACGGCGAAGGGCATATTCCAGATTGCCGCGCACCGTCAGATGCGGAAACAGCGCCGGCTTCTGAAAAACCATCCCCACTCGACGCCGCCGGGCGGGCACGATCAGACCCGGCTGCAGCCACGGTTCCGGCCCGCAGTGAAGTTCGCCCTGCGCCCCTCGCTCAAATCCGGAGATCACCCGTAGCAGCGTACTTTTCCCGGCACCCGAGCGACCGAAAATGGCCGTGACACCGTCCAACGGTATGACAAACGGCCCCGTATCGAGGCGAAACTCGCCCTGTTGCCATTGCAGATGACCGCGCAGGTCGCTCATGAACGTGGGTCCCCGGCAACGCTGATCCCGCGTTGCAGGCTATACACCAGGGTCAGCACACCCAGCGAAAAACCCAGCATGATCAATGACAGCACATGCGCCTGTGTGTATTCCAGCGCCTCGACATGATCGAATATGGCCACGGAGATCATCTGCGTGACGCCCGGAATATTCCCACCGACCATCAGCACGACCCCGAACTCGCCCACGGTATGGGCGAAAGTCAGCGTCGCGGCCGTCACGAAGCCGCGCCGCGACAGTGGCAGCACCACACTGATAAAACGATCCGGTAGTGAGGCCCCCAGGGTCTGCGCCGCCTCCAGCAGGGCCCGCGGCACGCCGGCGAAAGTACTGACCAGCGGCTGCACTGCAAATGGCAGTGAATACAGGATCGAGGCCAGCACCAGTCCGCTGCGACTGAAACTCAGCTGACCGTCGAACCCGACCACCCCCAACGCTCGGGTCAGAACGCCATCCGGGTTCATCAAAATCAGCAGATAAAACCCCAGCACCGTCGGCGGCAATACCAGCGGCAAGGCCACGATGGCCTCACACAGTCCCCGCCAGCGCGAGCGGGTGGTCGCCAGCCACCAGGCCAGGGGCGGGGCCAGCAGCATCAGCGCCAGCGTGGTCAGCGCCGCCACTTCCAGGGTCAGACGCAGCGCCGGAGAGCTAAGCGCCTCAAGAACGCCGTTCATGAATCGCCCGCCGGTGCGGCGTAGCCCGAATCAACGATGTACTGCTGTTGCTCCGGGGCCAGCAGGAACGCCCGGAAGGCGTGCGAAGCACGGAGCTGCGTACTGCGTGCGAGCACAACACCCGCCTGGGTCAGCGGCGCATGCCCTGCGCCAGGCACCGTCCGCCAGTTGGCGGGGTCCGCAGGCGGGTTCATGCTGTGCAACTGCGACAGCGCGACAAAGCCGTGCGACGCGTTGCCCGTCGCCACAAAATGGAAGGCCGCGCCAATACTGCTGCCCATCGCGGTACGCAGGGTCAACTCCCCGCGCTGGCTCCTGATCTGATCAAGCACCTGCTGCGCCGCAGCCCCGTACGGGGCGATGCGCGGGTTGGCCATCGCCAGATACCCGTCGCCCAGCCTGGCCAGCTCTTCCGCGATGTCGTCCTTGATGTTCTGCCCCGGGGCGTACAGCACCAGTACGCCGGTGGCGTAGCCGAATACCGGGCCGCTGGCGAGCCCCGCCGCGTGAATTTTCTCCGGCCGCATCACATCGGCGGAGAGGTAGATGTCGAACGGCGCGCCTTGACGAATCTGCGCATACAGCGCGCCGGATGCGGCCGCTGACCACACCACTCGATGCCCGCCTTGCGCCGTGAAGCGCTCGGCCACCGTGGCAAGAACCGGCGCGAAATTGGCCGCCACCGCAATGCGCAACGGCGTGTCGTCATGCTGGGCCCCTCCCGGACCATGGCCAAACACCATGATGAGCAGACCAATGACCCGCCAGTACCGGGGCGGGAAGCGGCGCACCCCTCCCGCAACGCACAACGGCGTGCGATCAGTCACCGTCGGCGCTGTCGCCCGCACGCAGCCACCGTGCCAGCAACTGATGCACCTGCGCCATACCGGATGCCAGCGAGCGCTCGATCTCAGCGTGGATCGCGCCCTCGCCAATTCCCGCCGCCCAGTTCACGACGACGGCGAGGGTGACGTAGTCGAGGCCGGCTTCACGGGCCAGCGCGGCCTCGGGCATGGCCGTCATGCCCACCAGGTCACAGCCGTCGCGCTGCAGCCGGCGGATTTCCGCGGCGGACTCCAGCCGCGGCCCCTGGGTCACCGCCAGTACGGCATCGTCGACCAGCGCCCCTTGGGCACTGGCCAGCACATCCCGGCGCATGGGCTCCGCGTAGGGCGGCGCGAATTCGACATGTAGCACGCTGTCGCTGTCATCGGCGCAGAAGGTGTGGGCACGACCCCAGGTGTAATCGATGATGTCCTGCGGGACAGCAAGCGCGGCGGGAGGCAGGTCGCGGCGCATGCTGCCCACCGCGGCCACCCCCACGACTTCACGGGCGCCGGCTCGACGCAGGGCGTCGATATTGGCGCGGTAGTTAATTGCGTGCGGAGGTACCCGGTGCCCCTCACCGTGCCGCGGCAGGAACAGCACTTCGGCACCATCCCACTGGCCCCGAAACATGACCACCGGCGTGCGAGCGTAGGGCGTCGCCTGTTCAAGACGCTGCAGGGCTTCCACCCCATCCAGGCGATTCAACCCGGTGCCGCCAATAATGGCTTTCATGCCCCATCCTCTGCCTTAGACGGCGACTCGACCAGGGCGCGAATCTCGTCGAGTTGGCGCCAATGATTGTGGTAATCCATACCCGCGCCAAACAGGTAACGGTCCGGTAGCGAGGCACCGATGTAGTCGGCTCCGGCCCGGGGATGCTTGCGCGCATGCTGCTTCTCGCAGGTCACAAGCGCGCGTAGCGATGCCGGCTGCTGGGCGGCCAACGCATCGAGCACGGCCACCAGCGTCGGCCCCTCGTCCAGCACATCGTCAATGACCAGTACGTGCCGACCCTGAAGGGCCTCACCGGGGGTCGCGCGCCAGGCAATCTCACCGCCCTGCAGCGCGCCGCGATAGCGCGTGGCTTGCAGATAGTCCACGTCGTGCGGAAAGTCCCAGCGCCGGGTGATCTCCGCCGTGGCGTACAGCCCGCCCACCATGACACAGAGCACCAGCGGATTGCTGTCGCGTAAATCCGCCGCACTGCGCGCGGCCAGGTCGTCGTAAATTGCCGCCAGTGCGTCCGTCCCGACCAGCACCTCACTGGACTCGAGCACGGCCTGGGCCTGCACTGCGCGCGCGCGCTGCACGCTTTGCGTCATGGGGTTTCTCCGGTTACGGGCCGCGTCGCGGGCGGCTCGGCGTGATCGATCAGACCGGCGGCCGCGAGGGCGGCATAGGCCTGCGCCGAGGGCGCGCTCCCGGCCCGACGCCGACGCAATGCCTGCAGTCGGGCGTGCCCGCGCTCCGGGTTCGTGCAGCGCCAGCGCGATAGCAAACGGTGCAGGTCGTCGGGCTGATTGCAGACCGGCAACATGTCGCACCCGGCCGCAAAAGCCGCCTCGGCCCGGGCCACAATATCGCCCTGCACGTGGGCGCCGCCCATGCTCAGGTCATCAGCAAAAATCACCCCGTCATAGCCCATCGCACCGCGCAGGATGTCCTGCAACCAACGAGAGGAGAAGCTGGCCGGTTGCGCGTCGACGGCGGGATACACCACGTGGGCCACCATGACCGAATCGAGCTGCGCCAGGGTCTCGCGATAGGGCCGCAGATCGTGCGCCTCCAGGGCCGTACGCGAGCGCACATCGACCGGCAGCTCCTCGTGCGAATCCGGCGCGACCATGCCATGTCCGGGGAAATGCTTGCCCGTTGTCGCCACCCCGCCGCGGACCAGCCCGCGCATGTGTGCAGCCGCGAGGTCAGCCACAACGTCGGGGTCGGCATGCAGCGCGCGATCGCCGATGATCGCCGACACCCCGCCGTCCAGATCCAGCACCGGCGCGAACGGCAGATCGATATCGAAGGCCGCGAGCTCGGCGCCGAGCACCCAGCCGCCCCACTCCGCGCATTGCCGGGCATGGTCCGGCTGATCGGCATACATTTCTCCGAAACGTGCCAGCGGCGGCAGCACCGTGAAACCGTCACGGCAGCGCTGTACCCGCCCGCCTTCGGTATCCACCGCCACGAGGATGTCCTCGCGCTCGGCGCGAATGGCCGCCATCAATTCGGCCAGCTGCTGCGGGTCACGGTAATTGCGCGCGAACAGAATCACCCCGCCGATCAGCGGGTGGTGCAGCCAGGCACGCTCGTCGTCCGCCAGCTGCAGACCGCGCAGATCGCCCATGACCGGCCCCAGCACTGCGGTTTCAGTCGTCATGGATCATGACCTCGTCTCCCACTGACACCCTGTCGAAAACCGCCATCACATCGGCCGAGTTCATGCGGATACAGCCATGCGAGACCGGCTGACCCAGACTCTCAATGTCATTGGTGCCATGAATGTAGATGTAGCGTGCATAGGTATCGATGCCCGGGCCGGCGTTGGTGCCGGGCTCGCAGCCGGCCAGCCAGAGGATGCGGGTGAGAATCCAGTCGCGCTCGGGATGCTCCGCACCCAGCGCTTCAGTGAAAATTTCGCCCGTCGGCACACGTCCGACGAAAACGCTGCCGACGGGTGCATCAGCGCCGATTTTCTCGGCTATTCGATGGCGGCCGCGCGGTGTGCAGCCAGAGTTTTCACGCTCCCCCGCCCCCATCGCTGCGGTCGAAATCGGATAGTCACGCGCCACATCCCCCTGCCACAGACACAGGCGTTGGCGCGCCAGCGAAATCTCCACCCGCGCCATCACCCGGCCCAGTCGAAGCAGGCGATCGATTCCACGTGCCCGGTGTGCGGAAACATGTCCATGACGCCGGCCGCCGTCAGGCGGTAACCGCCAGCGATGAGTGTCCCGGCATCCCGCGCCAGTGAACCGGGATGACAGGACACATAGACGATGCGCCGTGGCGGTCGTCGCAGCAGTAACGGGATCACCTCGGCCGCGCCACTGCGCGGGGGATCAAACAGGGCGTAGTCGTAGTCGCGCTGAAGCCAGGCTTCGTCGCCGCTTAATGCGAACAGATCGGCAACGGCATAGCCGACATCCAGGCCATGACGCTGCGCGTTGGCACGGCCCTTGGCCACCAGCTCCTCGCTGCCCTCCACCGCCATCACCTGCCCGCCCTGACGAGCCATCGGCAGGGTAAAGTTGCCCAACCCGGCGAACAGCTCGAGGATCTGCGCGCCCGCCGGTGCGTCCAGCAGATCCAGAGCCTGCCGCACCATCTTGCGGTTCAGTTCGGCATTGACCTGTATGAAGTCGGTGGGGCCGAAAGCCATGGTGATGTCGAATTCCGGCAGCGCGTAATGCAGCGTGACCGGGTCCTCCAGCGGGCGAATCGTGGCCGGCCCGCCGGACTGCAGATACCAGTGAATGTCGTGTTCACTGGCAAAACGCGCCAGGCGAATGGCGTCCTCCCCTGACAACGGCTGCAGATGACGCAACAGCAGAACCAGCGCATCGTCCCCGGCAGAGGCTTCAATTTGCGGAATTTGATCCGGGCAGGACAATTGACCGAGCAGCTCCGACAGGGGCATCAGCAGGGTGCCGATGCGCGCATCCAGCACAGCACAACTCTGGATATCGGCCACATAGCGCCCATTGCGCTCACGAAAACCGACCAGTACCCGGCCCTTGCCATCGACCTGCTTGCAGGCCAGCCGCGCGCGCCGCCGGTATTCCCACGAGGGGCCGGTCAGCGGCGCCAGCCAGCGCTCGGGTTCGGCGCCGTTGCCTAGCCGACGCAGCGCTTCGCGTAATTCCTTCTGCTTGGCCGCAATCTGCGCGTCCGGATGCAGGTGCTGCATCGAGCATCCGCCGCACTGCCCGAAATGCGGGCAGCGCGGCGTGACTCGGTCCGGGCTGGGCTGCAGCACTTCCAGCAGTTCCGCCTCATCGAAGCGCCGATTGCGCTTGCGCCGACGATAGACAATCTCTTCGCCGGGCAGCGCATCGCTGACGAACACCGCCTTACCGTCGGTGCGTACGACGCCCCGGCCGTCCGCCGACAGGTCTACCACGTGGCCGGCGATGCGTTCCTCGCGGTCAAAACGCTTGCGGCTCACAACCAGCCCCGGCGATGCCACGTCAGCAGGGCCTCGGCCTGCGCCGTCCTTTGCGCGCTCGGGGCCGACGCTTGCCACTCCGCCGTCGGTGCGACCCAGGGGTCGAAGGATACGGCGTCGTCGGTCAGGCCCAGCAGCGCGCGAAACGCTTCCGGCTCATCGGCCAGCGCCCGCGGCTGCCAGGATGATCCATCCACCACCCGCGACGCCCAACCCGCCGACCATTCGCCAGGCATGCCGCACACCAGCATGCGCAGGCGCAGCTGGCGGATCAGGTCCGCGCCGTCGGCATAGCAGGCAATCGGCGCATCGGGCCGGGCATTGAGCTTATCGACCAGAGCCTCGAGGACCGCGCGCTCCGCGGCATCCTGCACCGTGCAGGTGTCGTACTGCACGGCGTCGGCCAGGGCAAAGCCGTCAAGGGCCCGCAGCCAAGGCGGCATGTCGGTGCGGCCGCGGCGCTGATGTCGCACCTGCTCGACAGCCTTAACGACATCGCCGTCCTCTAGCGCATCGGAAAAACCATAGAGCCGGCGCGCCGACGCAGTATCGGGCCGCCAATAGCAAACAAGCGCAAGCATCAGTCGGGATATACCCCTGTGGAAATATAACGGTCGCCGCGATCACAAACGATGCTAACCACCAGGCTGCCCGGGTTGTCGCGGGCGACGTTCAGTGCGCAATGCAGCGCTCCGCCGGAAGACACTCCGGCAAAGATGCCTTCAACGGAGGCCAGCTCGCGCATGCGCCGCTCGGCGGTGACGGCATCGACTTCCAGAATGGCATCGATGCGCTGACGATCGTAAATGCGCGGCAGGTACGCCTCGGGCCAGCAGCGAATGCCGGGAATGCTCGACTCGCCATCCGGCTGCACCCCAATGATCTGAATCGCCGGGTTCTGTTCCTTGAGATACCGCGACACGCCCATGATGGTGCCGGTGGTGCCCATCGAGGCCACGAAGTGAGTGACCTTGCCGGCCGTGTCGCGCCAGATCTCCGGGCCGGTACCTTCGTAGTGGGCGCGCGGGTTATCGGCATTGCCGAACTGGTCCAGCACGATGCCATCACCGCGCGCCTGCATGGCCTCAGCCAGATCGCGTGCGCCTTCCATGCCCTCGTCCTTGCTGACCAGGATGATCTCGGCACCGAAGGCCTTCATGGCCGCCCGCCGCTCTGCGCTCATGTGTGCCGGCATGATCAGCGTCATTTTGTAGCCGCGCATCGCCGCGACCATAGCCAGGGCAATGCCGGTGTTGCCGCTGGTGGCCTCGATCAGCCGGTCACCCGGAGAAATATCACCGCGCTGTTCAGCCTGCGTGATCATCGAGTAGGCCGGACGATCCTTGACCGAGCCCGCCGGGTTGTTTCCTTCGAGTTTGACGCACACCGTGCTACCGGTATCGGCAGCCATGCGTTGCAGTCTCACCAGTGGCGTGTTGCCAACGGTGTGGTCAAGGGTATGCAGGCTCATGCCGGGCCCGGAATCGACGAATCAGTCGCAGATGCTGCCACAAGCGCCGGGCCGGAGTCGGTCATGCGGACACAGCCCCATAGCCCGACGGCAGCCACTCCTGCGCTGGCCAGCAGTGCACCCTGCCAGGCCAGCAGCGCGTAGTCGTGCCCATGCGCCTGCGGGTCGAGCAAATCGAGCATGACGCCAAACAGCGACTGCATCACCGCGGCGCCAAAAAACACCCCGGTGTTGACCATGCTGATGCCAAAACCGGCAGCCTGCGGCCCGGACAACTCCTTGGCGTTGGCGAAAACCACCGAGACCCAGCCGCCACCCATCCCCAGCAC
>JBDNBC010000227.1:0-2568 GCA_039768115.1 Oceanococcaceae bacterium | reverse complement strand
CTGCCGCGCGGTGCCGGGACTGATGAACAACACCGGCTCAGGTTTGCGCGCGCGCATCTCCGGAATGTGCCGTCCGCCGGTCTGGAAATACTCGCCCTCGCGCACGCCAGTGAACATGGCCAGAGGGAAGGCCGGGTCGGCTGGTGGCTCGTCACGAAAGTACGGCAGCGGATCAAAGCCCAGGCCTTCGAGGATGGATGAGTGCAGTTCCACCTTGCCGCTGGGTGTGGCGAAGCCGGTCTTTTCATATTTACGGAATTCAAGCGTATCGGCGTGCACCTCGTAGGTGCTGGAGAATTCTTCAAAGCCGATCCCGAGCTTGGCGATGCGGTAATCGTAAAAATCTTCCAGTGTTTCCCACGGTACGACTTCAGGCAGGCCGAGTGCATTGGCGGTGAGCTTCCACAGCTCGAAGGTGCTCTTGCATTCGCCTGGCGGTTCCATCGATTTCTGCGACGGTTTGTAGAGGGACAACCAGCCGTAGCCATCAAACATCCACGGCCGCTCCAGCCATGAGTCGCCGGGCAGCACGTAGTCCGCAAGCTGCGCGGTCGGCGTCATGACGTGCTCCTGGACGACGATCAGGTCCTGATTGAGCATGGCCTTCATGATCAGCGGCATGTTGGCGAAGCCCATCAGCGTGTTGTTGCCGAACGAGAACAGCGCCTTCACCGGGTACGGCCCTTCGCCTGCCATGGCGCGGAACACGGCCGAGGGGTTGGCCATAAAGCAACCGGTGACCTGGTTGGCGTACTCGTGGCCCCAGACGCGCTTGCACGGTTCGCGCAGGGCCGCCTGCCCGCGATAGGTAAACGCGGGATGTTTGTCGGAACCAAGTTGCTTGGCTTTCTGGTCCTCCGACAGGACATGGTGCATCTCGATTTCCGACTCCGAGACGATCTGCGGATGGAAGCCCATCAGGGCTTCGCCGCCTGGTACGTCGATATAGCCGCAAACCGCGCGCAGGATGCTTTGCAGGCGAATGGCCGAAGTGCTGTTGCGCTGCTGGTCGGTGATGGGCGTCCATGGAATCACCGACGGCCCCAGCGTGGCGTACATGCGCGCCGCCTTTGCGATCATCTCGGCATCGCAGCCGGTGATCGCCGCCACACGTTCCAGTGGGAATTCGTCGACACGCTTTTTCAGGGCCTCGAATCCCACCGTCCAACGCTCGACGAAGGCCTTGTCGTAAAGCTCTTCGTCAAGAATCACCTTGAGCCAACCGAAGGCCATTGCCGCATCAGTACCGGCCTTGATTGGCAGCCACAAATCGGCCATTTCGGCACATTCGCTTTTGCGTGGGTCGAGCACAATCAACGTGCCGCCGCGCGCTTTCACTCGTTGTATCTGATTGTAGATAGGCACCCAGCTGTTCTTGCCAGGGTTGTGCCCGAACAGCACGATGAGATTGGTGTTGTCGTAGTCCGGCCAGGGGTACCAGCCGTAGGTCAGCCGATTGATGGCGGCCGTGTTCCCGGCGCAGAGCGCGACGCCGCTGATCCAATTCGGTGAGCCGACGTGATTCATGATTCGCCGACCCAGACCATGGTCAGTGCCGGTGTTCCACTGGCTGGTCGAGACGGCCCACGCTTCCGGGCCGAATTCGGCGATGATCTTCTTCAGCCGCTGGCCGATGTCGGCCATGGCCTCCTCCCAGCTCACCCGCTGCCACTTTCCGGAGCCACGCTCACCGACGCGCTTCTGCGGGTAAAGCACACGGTCGGGGTTCGCGAAGTTCTTCGGCGCGACGATGCCCTTGATGCAGATGTTGTCCTTGAACAGGGGATTGTCGGAGGAGCGCACACGGGTGACGCGCCCCTTCTGGATTTCGGTGACAACGCTGCACGCGATATCGCAGCTTGCGCACAGGGCTTTGCGGGTTTCGACACCCGGCCGCTGATGCGGTCTCGGAATGCTGCGGCTGCCTGCCGCACTGGGACCAACAGATGGGACTCCGGGCACTGATGCGCTCCTTAAGGGATGACGGCGTCATGGCAATCGCGTTCGCCGGTAGCTGGCTGGCTCGAGATGACAGTTGATATTAACTACGTGTATATACACGCATATGATTGCCAAGCGCTACCACCTGCCTTATCTGGAAGAAGTTCGGAGCCAACGCCACGTCTGCTTCGCCGAGCAGTTGCGCTCGGCGAATCGCGCGGTCTCGAAGCTTTACACGCAGCACCTGGGCGACTCGGATATCGGCATCACCCAACTGTCGCTACTGATCCGTCTCTACTATTTCGGCGAGATCACCATGTCAAAACTGGCCCAGCAACTGGAAACTGACCGCACCACCCTGGCGCGAAACGTTCAGCTTTTGGAGCGCAGTGGCCACCTCAGTATCGTCAGCGCTGACGACCGTAGATCGCGGCAGGTGCGCTTGACCGACAAGGGTTTCGAGTCCTTGCAACTCACAATTCCCCGCTGGCTGGACGCCCAAAACGATCTTCGCTCGCGCTTAGGGCACGACCCTTGGGACGCACTATTTTCCGGTCTACGAGGGCTCGTGACACTTGGGAACGAAATAGAGGAGTCGCACGGGGCTGGTCAGGCGCACAGCATCCG
>JBDNBC010000226.1:0-13535 GCA_039768115.1 Oceanococcaceae bacterium | reverse complement strand
TGTACGCTCTTGCGCAATGCCCCGTGGCACGGCTGGCCATGGCGCGGGTCGAAGGCGCCAGCCTGGGACGCATCTGGTGGCAGGTAGCCCTGCCGCAGGTGCGCGGTGCCACGCTGGCCGCCGGTTTTCTCGCTTTCGCGCTGTTCTGGGGCGATGTGATCGACCCGCTGCTGTATCTGCGCAACGGCGATCACACCACGGCCGCGCTGGCCCTGCTCGGGCTCGAGTTGCTGGGCCGCGGTGAGTTGTCCGTGTGGATGGCCGGTGCGGTCTGGCTGGTACTGCCGGTGCTGGGACTGATTCTGCTGCTGCGTCCATGGCTGCGCGACACCCTCGACGGCTCCTCCCCCTCATGAAATTACTCACGCTACTTAGACAATGACTAACACGCCGCGTGTGCCGTTGAGCACCTCAGAAATCCCGCGGCGGCGCACCGTCGCTTCTCGATATACGGGCTGCTGGGCATGGTTGGTACTGCTGGCCGCAATGGCCGGCTGCGGCAGTGGCGCCGACAACGGCACGCGCGCCGATGCCCCGGTCGTGCGCCTGCAAGTGGTCGCCGATGCAGTCGAAGCCGAGGCCTATCGGACCCTGATCGACGGCTTTCATCGGGCCCATCCCGACATCCGGGTCGAGCCGGTATTTGTCGGCCGCCAGCAGGAACACGTCACGCGCCTGGCCACGTCATTCGCGGGCCGTCGGCCGCCCGACCTGTTCCTGATCAACTACCGCCGCTACGGCCAATTTCTGGATCGCGACTTGCTCGATCCGCTGGGGCCGCGGCTGGCCGACCGGCCCGACTTCGCGGCGGCGAACTTCTACGCACCCGCGCTCGAGGCCTTCCAGTTTCGCGGCCAGCAAATGTGCCTGCCGCAGAACATTTCGACGCAGGTGGTTTACTACAACCGCGCCCTGTTCCAGCGGTTTGGCGTGCCCGAACCGGCGGATGACTGGAACTGGAAGGCCTTTCACGATGCCGCACGGGCCCTGACCCGCGACACCGACGGTGACCGCCTGCCCGACATTTTCGGGCTGGATTTCGACCCCGACCTGGTGCACATGGCGCCCTTCATCTGGCAGGCGGGTGGGCGCATCGTCGACCGCCTGGACAACCCGCGGTCGCTGGCCCTGCGCATCCCGGACAGCGTGATCGGCCTGATGTACCCCAAACGGCTGCGCACCGAGGCCAGTGTCTTTCCGCCGCTGAGCCAGCGCCGCGCCGTGGGTCCGGAACAGCGCTTCATGAACGGCGACCTGGGCATGCTGATCCAGAGCCGGCGGCTGTCCACCAGTTTCCGCGCGGTCACCGATCTGGACTGGGATGTGGCCCCGCTGCCCCGCAATAAGGAGGCCGCCACCCTGCTTCACGCCGATGCCTACTGCCTGACCCGCGCCAGCAAGGCGCCGCAGGCCGCCGCGACTTTCGTGGCCTACGCCCTCGGTGAAGCCGGGCAGACGCTGCTCTCACGAACCGGGCGGATCGTTCCCGTGCGGCGCAGCGTGGCGGAAAGCCCCGCCTTTCTCGACACCGATCAGCCGCCACGGCGCGCACAGGTGTTTCTCGACAACATCGACATTGTCCGCCGCCTGCCGATCACCCCGCGCTGGTACGAAGTCGAGATGCGCGCCTGGCCCATCATCGAAGAGTGGATGTTCGAGGACATGGCCCGGCTGGCCGCGGAGGCTAACCACGGTCTCAATGACGGCTATCGCCTGGTGATGCTGCTCGACCAGGCGGTGGGCGACATCGTCCACGCGCCGTGGCCGAAGGACGCGGCCGACATGACGTCGACTGTAGATCAGCCGTGAGTGCGGCCACCGGGCCCGCAAAGCGCGGCGCGACCCTCGAGATCCGCGACCTGCGCGTGGAGCGCGACGGTGACGTCATCATCGATGGCCTGTCGCTGGACCTGGCCGCAGGCGAGCGGCTGGTGCTGGCCGGGCCGTCGGGCAGCGGCAAGTCAACCCTGCTGCAGGCCATCGCTGGCCTGCTGCCGGTGGCGCGGGGCGTAATTCGGATCAACGGGATCGACGTCCAGCGCCAGCCGGCGGGCCAGCGCGGCATCGGCATGGTCTTTCAGGACGCGGCGCTGTTGCCGCATCTTTGCGTGCGCGACAACCTGACCTTTGGCCTCCAGGCCCGTGGCATGCGCCGGGCGCGTGCCCGGCAGCAGGCGGATGCCATGGCCGAGCTGCTGGGCATCGGCCCGTTGCTCGCGCGCGCGCCGCAGGCGTTGTCCGGGGGTGAGCAGCAACGGGTTGCGCTGGGCCGCGCACTGCTTCATGAGGGCGGGTTGATTCTGCTCGACGAACCCCTGTCACAGCTTGATGCCCCGCTCCGAGCCCGCCTGCGCGACGAATTCCTGCGCCTGCAGGCGGCCACGGGCGTAACCATGCTGCATGTCACCCATGACCAGCAGGAAGCCATGGCGCTAGGACAACGCATCGGCATCCTTGATCGCGGTGCGTTACAACAGCTGGCCCCGCCGCAAACGCTGTACCGCGAACCGGCCAACACCTTTGTCGCCCGGTTTCTGGGCAACCCGGGGATGAACCTGATTGCGCTGGACCGGCAGCAGGACGAGTTGCTCTGGCATGGCGCGAAGGTGCCATTGCCGCATCCCGCGTCCCTGCCCGCATCCGTGGTGCTCGGCATTCGCCCGGAAGATCTGCATGTGCATACCGCCATGTCTGCCGCCACGACTGAAAGCGACGGCTGGCCGGCGCAGCTCCGGCGACGCGAGCCTCTGGGTGATCGCAGCTTGTGTTACTTCGACGGTCCGGCCGGCGAGAACCTGCAGGCCTGGCTGCCCATCGACGCTCCGGTCGCCGATGCTAGCCGCGTCCGTCTGCAGCCGGATTTCAGCCGCGCCTTGCTGTTTGATGCCGTGCGCGGCACCCGCATTGCCCCGTGATGCGCCACCCTGCCCTGCTCAGTTTGCCGTTGCTACTGGGCCTCATCGCGCTGATTGGATTGCCCGCCCTGGGCACCCTGGCTCTGAGTGGCTTCATCTTCGATGGCCTCGGCGCCCCGCAATGGGCCGGCCTGAAGCATTGGCAGCAGCTCGCCGCAGACCCGCTGTTCCGACAGGCGCTGTCCAACTCGCTGCTGATCGCCAGTGCCAGCGTGGCGTTGCGGCTCGTATTGGCATTGGCGGTGGCCATGCTGCTCAGTACCGGGCAGGCATTGCATCGCGGAGCCCTGCTGCTCCTGCTGCTTCCGCTGGCCGTTCCGGGGCTGGTCTGGGCCACCGCCTGGTTGTGGCTGCTGAATCCGCACTTCGGTCCAGTGGCCACCCTGCTCGACGCGCTGTTTTTCCGCGGCAGTGAATGGCTGCTGACCGCGGCGGGCGCGCGCAGCAGTCTGGTGCTGATACTTGGTCTGCTGATCGGAGAAACCGTGCTGATTCTGCTCATCGCCCGTCGGCAGATTCCCGGCCATTGCTACATCGTCGCGCGGGTCGAGGGTATGGGCGCTTTCGGGCAGTTCCGGCGCATCACCCTGCCGTTGCTTGCCCCGGTGCTGCTACTGCTGGCCCTGCGCGATTTCGCCCTGACCTTTCAGACCAGCTTCCTGCCCAGCCAGATCGTGACCAAAGGCGGGCCGCAGTTCGCCAGCTACCTGCTGCCGCAGTATGTTTACGAGAACAGCTTCGAGTACCTGCGTTTTGGCTATGCCGCCGCCCTGTCGAGCACAATGCTGCTGATTGTTGTCGGTGTCCTGCTCATGCAGGGGCTGCTGATCCGCCGCGCCATCACCCTGCGCTAGCGCCCTCTCCCCACGGAACACCTTATGTCCTTTCGCACCGATGACTACCGCGCCGCCCTCTGGCCCGTGCCGCCCCACCCCGCTAACGCTGATGGACAGCCGCGGCGCATGGGCATCGAGGTGGAGTTTTCCGGCCTCGGCATGACCCGCATCGCCGAGATCATCCAGGCCGAGCTGGGCGGCACGCTGGATACCCAGTCCAAGTACGAAATGACGCTGCGCGATGTGCCAATGGGGGATTACCGCGGTGATTTCGGCATCGAACTGGACTCGGTCTACATGAAGCGCCTGGGTCAGGCCAAGGACCCTGACGCCGAGGTCGATGACCTCGACAACCTGGCCGAGAGCGTCATTTCGCTGATTGCCGAGCAGGTCGTGCCGTTTGAGGTGGTCAGCCCGCCGATTCCCCTGCCCGAGGTGTGGCGTGTCGACTCCATCATCCAGCGGCTTCGCGAAGCCGGCGCGCGCGGTACCCGTCAGGCCCCGCTGTATGCCTTCGGACTGCACCTCAATCCCGAGCTGCCGGCCCTGGATGCCGCCACCATCACCGCGCATTTGCAAGCTTTTCTACTGCTCTTCGACTGGCTGGCCAAGCGCAGCGAAGTGGATCTGAGCCGCCGCATCACGCCCTACATCGACCCCTTCCCCAAGGCCTACATGCGCCTGTTGCTGGCGGAGGACTATGCGCCGGACATGGACTCACTGATCGACGATTACCTGAGCCACAACGCGACCCGCAATCGAGCGCTGGACATGCTGCCGCTGTTCGCGCATATCGACGATGACCGAGTGCGATCACAGGTGGATGACGACCGCATTAAAGCCCGCCCCACGTTTCACTACCGTCTGCCCAACTGCCAGATCGACGAGCCCGAGTGGGGCATTATCCGGGCCTGGCGCGACTGGCTGCAGATTGAAGCGCTCGCCGCAGACCCGGCACGGCTCGACACTCTGAGGTCGGCCTGGCGCAAGCACACCGGCGGCCTGACCGGGGGCCTGTTCGGCGACTGGGCTGACATCAGCAGCCGGCACTTGCTCTCCGAGTTGCTGTGAGGCGGCGCCGACCGCGCATCGGCGTCACCGGGCCGGACACCCGTTTCCCCATTGCCTGGTGGTTTATCCGCTGGGGTGTCTGGCGCGCCGGCGGCGTAGCCATCCGCATGACCCCGCAGCGCCCGCAGCCCGAGGCGCGGCTCGACGGCATCATCATTAGCGGCGGCGACGACATCGATCCACGTCTGTATCTGCCCGAAGCGCTGGACGAGGCCGGCGACTCGACACCGGAAACCGCGCCGGCAGACCCGGCTCGCGATGCCTTCGAGGTCGAGATGCTCACGCGCGTGCTGCCCACTTCGCTACCCGTGCTGGGCATTTGCCGTGGCGCACAGTTGCTCAACGTGGTGCAGGGCGGGACTCTTCATGCCGATGTCCGGCCACTGCGCAAGCACACCTCGAACCGCCGCACGCCGTTTGCGCGCAAAACCCTGCAGATGGTCGATGACAGTCGGCTGACACGCATCCTCGGGCACACCCGGCTACGCATCAACAGCCTCCACCATCAGGCGATTGACACGCTGGGGACCGCCTTGACGGTGGTCGGGCGTGATCGGGACGGGCTGGTTCAGGCCATCGAACAACCCGAGCATGACTTTCGCATCGGCGTGCAATGGCACCCGGAATACTTGCCGCTGCATGCCGCACAACGGCGCCTGTTTACCGCACTGGTCAGCGCCGCACGACGACATTGTCTGAACGCGGAGGCATGACCATTTTGCCGCCCGGCGCAACGCGTCGGCCCCGCTGATGGGCGCCTATCTGCTGCTGTTCGCGACCGCCTTCGGCGCGGCCACGCTGCTGCCCTTTTACTCCGAAGTGCTGCTGGTCGCGCAACTGCGCCAGGGGCTTGACCCGTGGGGCCTGTGGCTAGCGGCCACCAGCGGCAATACGCTGGGTGCGGTGGTCAACTGGGTGCTCGGACTGTATCTGATTCACTTTGTCGGGCGCCGCTGGTTTCCCGTGTCACAGGCACAGGTAGACCGGGCGCAACGCTGGTACCAACGCTGGGGGATATGGAGCCTGCTGCTGGCCTGGCTGCCCGTCGGCGGCGACCCGTTGACCTTCGTCGCCGGCATGATGCGCGTGCGGCTGAGCCTCTTTTTGCTGCTCGTCGGCTTCGGCAAGGGCGCTCGCTATGCGCTGATTGTCTGGGCCACGCCCGTCCCGGTCTGAGCGCACCAGAAGCGGCCTCAGGGCATCGACACGCCCGGTAGCGCCCCGCCCTCGTTCACCCGGAACCAGCCCGCAATCGAATAGCGATCGCGCCGCGCCGGCAGCACTTCATGAGGAAAATCCTCACTGAGGAAGGCCACCACGGTGCCGCGATGCGGTGTCACCCGTAATCCGTCGCGGTCGTCATCATCGCGATACAGCACCAGCTCGCCGCCATCGTCGGGGTGCCAGTGCGGGTTGAGATAGGCCACGATGGACAGCACCCGGGTGCGGCTGCCGCGGAAGGCGTCGTAATGCCGTCGGTAGTAGCGGCCCGGCGCGTAATGGGCGAAATGACTCTCGAACGAGAACAGCCCCAGCAGCAGTAAACGGTTCAGGGCCTGCTGCAAATCAGCCGCCCAGGACAGCCAGCGTGCGCCGGCCGGCGTATCGCCGGTAATCCAGGCGATTTCATCGGTGCGCACGAAGCGGTTAACGCGATGGTCCTGTCGGCGGCCCACACCCGCGCGGCGAAAACGCGATTGCTCCATCGCATAGACGTGCGTGGCCAGACAATCCGCCAGATCCCAGGGCAGGGCATCGGGCATCACGCTGTAGCCGCGCGCGCGAATGTCATCCGCCAGCTGGGCATGTAACGCACCTGCACCAGCAGGCGGCATCATCGCGTAATCAATCAGTTCGGCCATTCGTGGTAATCAATTTTTCAAATAAAAATCATGAATTTGTCATCACTATCTGATCTGTTGCATCACATTGGTGCATGCACTATCGTGATGCGAGGATGAGTCATCGGGACTCACCCGCACCATTTGGGAGAACGAGATCATGAAATTGACGACAATCGCGGCAAGTGCCGCTGCAATCGCCGTTAGCGGATCGGCTCTGGCCTACCAGTTTGAAGGAACCGGCACATATATTGACCTGGATGATGCCAACGACTCGATCCTCGCGGTTGAGGGGGTGTACTTCTTCGCACCGATCGATGACAACGGTGTCCCGCGGGCCGAAGCGGACTTTCTACGCCGGGGCAGCAATGTACGGGCCTTCTACGCCACGGCTGACGAGGCCGATGTCGACACACTCGGTATTGGAGGGGAAGCCTACATTCAGGATTTCTACGCTGCCGCTGCTTTGACACGAACGGAAACGGGACCTGTCGAGAGTGATGATCTCAGCCTGGAGGTCGGGTTCCTGCCGATGGATGGTGTGCGCTTCACTCTGGGTTACACCGACTTAGACCTCGCTGATGCCAACCGGATTTCAGTCAACGGGAAATTCGTTCGCCCGCTGGCCGGCGATCAGGCTTTCAATGCCGAAGTAACAATTGGTCAAACCGATTTTGTCGAAGACATCATCGACTATGGTGTACTCGCTGATTACTTCGTCAACAGCAACCTCAGCTTTGGTCTCGGCTACGCCGATACCGATGCCGACAACTCCAATGAAACCCTGACTTTACGCGCGCGGATGTTCTTCATCCCGACGCTGAGTGCACAAATCGAGTACAACTCGGAAGACTTCAACGACTCAATCGAACTGGGCGTAACTGGTCGATTTTAAAGTTACACTCTAGATCGAGAGATTTGGCCCCCGCTGCTGCGGGGGCTTTTTTTAGGAGACTCCCATGACCGCCTATTCCGCCGTTCTGCTCTACGTCGCCTGGATGATCCTGCTGGCGCTCGCCTATGCCGCCCCGCGCATTCCGCTGGCGCTGTTTGGCAAACGCCCCATCGACAGCTGGGAACGCGGCAAGGAGCCCATCGATCCGCTGTTCCTGCAGCGCGCAAAGTCGGCGCACATGAACGCCATTGAGAATTTCCCGCTGTTTGCCGCCGTCGTCGTGATTGCCGGCCTGATGGACCAGATCGCGATGGCCAACAGTGTGGCGGCCTATGTGCTTTACGCCCGCGTCGCGCAAAGCCTGGTGCATATCAGCGGCACGTCGTTCGTTCAGGTGATGTTGCGGGCCACCTTCTTCCTGATCCAGCTGGGGCTGATCGGCTACATGATTCTGCAACTCGTCGCGTAAAAAGCGATACCGCCATCGGCAACTCGATCCGCCCGTCAATCCGTAGCGGTCATACCCCGCGCCACCACGGAAAATACGGCTTCGGGTCGGCGGTACAGCAATAGCTGCCCGGCATCCGGTTGCGGATACACGGCCGCATCAGGGTAGAAGGCACGCACGTCGTCAAGGGCCACGATGTCATCATCTTGACCGTGCATGACCGTCACCGGCAGCGGATGCCGACACAGCTCGCTCCAGTCATGGCATTGCAGGGATACCGCCTCGACAAAGCGCTCGGCACCCGCGCCCACGGCGCTATCGACAGCCGGGACGAGGCCCTCGACGAAACCGCGCTGCGTCAATGTCGCGGCATCCGTCGACGGGCCAGGATATGCCGTCTGCAGAAAACGTCGCGCGCTTCCTTTACGCACGTACCCCAAACCCAGCCGGGCGAACGGCAGCACCAGACCGGGCTGACGCCGCAGGAGCTGCAGCCATACCCTGCGGGTCATGGGCAGAGGCCTGGTGGTCGCCCAGCCCAGCGGAACCGGACCGGCGCTCACGAACACATGCGTTAAGCGATCAGGGCATATTCTGGCCAGCGCGTGTGCGTAAATGACACCCACCACATTGCCCACGACGGGAAGTGGCGCCAACGCGCGCGCGGCCAGCCACTCGGCGATGCGCTCGCACGTGTGCGACAGGTCAGGGTCGGGCCCAACCATCGGGCTGCTGCCGGAATAGCCGGGGCGCGCTAACGCCAGCAGACGCAGGCCACATTCACGCGCGGCGCGATCAACCGTCGACGGCAACTCCGGCCCTAGCAATGCCGTGTGCAGCAAGAGCACCGGACGACCATCCGGCGCACCGTATTCGTAGTGGCAGAGCTGGCTGCCATCGGCCAGCACGGTCGTGATAGCGGAAGGGGCCTGCGTGGGAATCGCCGCACCTGGCACAACCAACGCGAGCCCCCGCACCAGTTGCAGCAACTCCGACTGGTTGCGACAGGGAGAACGGGCCAGCAAGTGTTTCATCTGGGTACGCACCGTATGCAACGAGCGCTGCCGGCGCGCGGCCATGTCGGCCAGCGATTCTCCCTGCATCAGGCCTGCGATGATCTGCAGCTCGGCGTCGCTGAAGCCGAAAATCTCACGCAGCGTAGCCGCCAGTTGCTCGCTCCATTGTGCGGACATCTGCTCGGCGATGGCGGCCGCCTGATGCACATGCGGCTCTAACGGCTCGAGCAATGCGGCGGCCGTACGCGGCGACTGCCGCACCAGGTCATGTACGGCCTCCAACAGCTCGGGGAAACGGCGCGTATCTGACCCGCTGGCGTAACACAAGGCAATCAACGGATGCGATTCGCGCCCCGGCATCAGTCTGGATTCGTGACCTGGTAAGCCCCAGTGTAAAAAAACCAATACCCCATGGGGGGTATGGGGAAGCCCGCCGGCACCGCTCAGAATGGGAGGCACGAATATTTTAGGGCCCGGACACGTGCGATGAACAGCACCCTCGTCACGCCCTTCCCCAATGAAACCCGCCGACTCCGGAGCCGTCCGCCATGATGTCACCCGCCTCTACATCCCTTCGCCGCTCCTGCCAACGCGTGACTTCGGTCTCGGTCCTGGGTTTGCTACTCGTTGCCGGGTGTGGCGGCGGCCCAGTCAGCGCTGCCTCCAAGACCGCATCCTGTTTTGCCGACGCGGCAGCGGATCCCTGCTCCTTGCTGACCGCCGAGCGCCTGCGCAGCGTGATTGGTGATGTCGACGAACTCACCTCCGAAACGACCACCATCGCGCGTACCACCAGCTGCGACTACAGCTGGCCGGGCAACCGCACGATGAAGCTTCAAGTCGGCACAATGAGTTTCGAAAACCCTATTGATGATGAGGCCATGCTCAGCATCGAGACTTTTGCCGAAAACGCCGAAGAAGCGAAGCAACGGTTCACCGTGGCCTACCGCCCCCGTTCGGCCGACGAGCAGGCGAAAACCGCAGACAGCGTCAGCGACAAAGCCGCCGAGAGCGTGGATGCTCAACACCAGGCCATGGCGCGTGATTTTGCCCGTTCGATGGTCAGCAAGATCAACTATGAAACCGTGAGCGACCCGGTCCTCGGTGACGCCGCCGCATGGGGCGGGCTACCCAAAACGCGCTCGCTGCTGGTGCTGGTCGGGAATCAGTCGCTCACCATCAACGTGAAGCGCAGCGACGACGATGTCGCCCACAAGGCCGATTCCATCGCTCTGGCTCAGGAGCTTTTGAAAGCCTGCGGCGCCTGACGCGATCGCTTCCCGGTTGCTACATATTCCGCCGGTACTGCCCACCCACCTCAAACAGGGCGTGGGTGATCTGGCCCAGTGAACACACGCGGGCGGCGTTCATCAGTTCGGCGAAGATGTTGTCGCCGTCCATGCAGGCCTGCTTGAGGCGCGCCAGCGCGGCCGGCGCGACGTCGGCATGTCGGCGGTGGAAGTCGCGTAGGCGGGTGATCTGGTCATCCTTCTCGGAGTCCGATGAGCGCATCAGCTCGACGGTGGTCTCCTGCGGGCCGGCGTCATCCTTGGGGTTGCGGAAGGTATTCACGCCGATGATCGGCAGCTCACCGCTGTGCTTGAGATGCTCATAGGTGAGCGACTCTTCCTGAATCTTGCCGCGCTGGTAGCCGGTTTCCATCGCACCCAACACGCCACCGCGCTCGGAAATGCGCTCGAATTCGGCCAGCACGGCCTCTTCGACCAGCTCGGTCAGCTCATCAAAGATGAACGCACCCTGGTTGGGGTTCTCGTTCTTGTTGACGCCCCATTCCTTGTTGATGATCAGCTGAATCGCCAGCGCCCGGCGCACGGAATCCTCGGTGGGCGTGGTGATGGCCTCATCGAAGGCATTGGTGTGCAGGCTGTTGCAGTTGTCGTAAAGCGCGATCAATGCCTGCAGCGTGGTGCGGATGTCGTTGAAGTCAATTTCCTGGGCATGCAGCGACCGGCCGGAGGTCTGGATGTGGTACTTGAGCATCTGGCTACGCGGGTTGGCGCCGTATTTCTCGCGCATGGCCACGGCCCAGATCCGGCGCGCCACCCGGCCCATCACCGAATACTCCGGGTCCATGCCGTTGCTGAAGAAAAAGCTCAGGTTGGGCGCGAAGTCGTCGATGGCCATGCCGCGTGCGAGATAACTCTCGACGAAGGTGAAACCGTTCGACAGCGTGAACGCCAGCTGCGAAATCGGGTTCGCCCCGGCCTCGGCAATGTGATACCCCGAGATCGATACAGAATAGAAATTCCGCACGTTGTTCTCGATAAAGTACGCCTGAATGTCGCCCATGCACTTCAGCGCAAATTCGGTGGAGAAGATGCAGGTGTTCTGGCCCTGGTCTTCCTTCAGGATGTCGGCCTGGACGGTGCCGCGCACGCTGGCCAGTGTTTTGGCCTTAATCTCGGCGTGCTCGGTGTCATGGGGCTGACGGCCTTCGGCCTCAACGAACTTCTCGACTTCGCGGTCGATGGCCGTGTTCAGGAAAAACGCCAGAATCGTCGGCGCCGGGCCGTTGATGGTCATTGACACCGAGGTGTTCGGCGCGCACAGGTCAAAGCCCGCGTACAGATCCTTCATGTCCTCCAGCGTGGCAATCGACACGCCCGAGTTGCCGACCTTGCCGTAGATATCCGGGCGCGGGTCGGGGTCTTCGCCGTACAGCGTCACCGAATCGAAGGCGGTGGACAGGCGCGCGGCCGGCATGCCCTCGCTGAGCAGATGAAAGCGCTTGTTGGTGCGCTTGGGGCCGCCCTCGCCGGCAAACATCCGTGCCGGGTCCTCACCTTCACGACGAAACGGAAACACACCCGCCGTGTACGGAAATTGGCCCGGCAGGTTCTCGAGGTAGCGCCAGTTGAGCAGGTCGCCCTCGTCGGAAAACCGCGGCAGCGCCACTTTGGAGACCGCCGTTCCCGACAGCGACATCCGCTTCAGCGGCACGGAAAACTCGCGGTCGCGCACCGTGTAGGTGTAACGGTCGCCGCTGTACTTCTCGACCACGCCCGGCCACTCGTCGAGCAGCCGCTTGGATTCGGCGTGCAGATGATCGGTGCGGGTGGCGAGCTGCTGCTCGATGGCGTCGGTGGAGGCGCCGGCGGCTTTGAGCATGCGCGCCGCCTCGCGCAACTGCTGACGCTCGCGGGCGACCTGCGCCTGCTGCGCGGCCTGCTGCTTGTAGCCGCGCACGGTGTCGGCAATCTCCGCCAGATAGCGGACCCGTGCGCCCGGCACCAGGGCGCCCTGCTGGGTCGACACCGTGGTGGCGGGTTTGGCCAAGGTGCCTTCAGGTAATTCCAGCCGGTGCGCGGCCAGCTCGGTCTTGATCGCGTGGTACAGCGCGGTTACGCCGTCATCGTTGAAGCGTGAGGCGATGGTGCCAAAGGCCGGCATCGCGTCGGCGGGTTTGTCGAAGGCGACCTTGTTGCGCTGCATCTGCTTGCGCACATCGCGCACCGCATCGTCCGCACCGCGGCGGTCAAATTTGTTGATGGCGACCACGTCGGCAAAGTCGAGCATGTCGATCTTCTCGAGCTGGCTGGCCGCGCCGAACTCCGGTGTCATCACGTACAGCGACACATCGGCGATATCGACCACCGCCGCATCGCCCTGGCCGATGCCGGCGGTCTCCACGATCACCAGATCAAAGCCCGCCACCTTGCAGGCCGCAATCGCCCCCGGCAGCGCCTTCGACACCTCCATGCCGCCCTCGCGCGTGGCCAGCGAGCGCATGAAGATCGGGAAACGATCATCCGTGGTCTTGTACAGCGCGTTCATGCGAATGCGATCGCCGAGCAGGGCTCCGCCCGATTTGCGCCGGCTCGGGTCCACCGCGATCACGGCGATATTCAGCGCGTCGCGCTGGTCAATGCGGAAACGGCGGATCAGCTCGTCGGTGAGCGAGGACTTGCCCGCCCCGCCGGTACCGGTGATGCCCAGCACCGGCACGTCGCGCCCGGCCGCGGCTTCGGCCATGCGCGCCACAAAGGCCGCCGGGACCTCCTCGGCTTCGATGACCGTAATCAGCCGCGCCAGCGCCCGGCGGTCGCCCTGGCTGACCGCATTGAGCAGATCCTCCCCGGCACCGTCCAGACGCTGCCGGGCGCGGTCGATCATGTCGGTGATCATCCCCACCAGGCCCAGCTTCTGGCCATCGTGCGGCGAGTAGATGCGCTCCACGCCATAGTCATGCAGGGCGCGGATTTCCTCCGGCACGATCACCCCGCCGCCGCCGCCGAAGACCTTGATGTTCTCCCCGCCGCGCTCGCGCAGCATGTCGATCATGTACTGGAAATACTCGACATGCCCGCCCTGGTACGAGCTGATCGCGATGCCGTGGGCATCCTCCTGCAACGCCGCGGTGACGATTTCCTCCACCGAGCGGTTGTGGCCCAGGTGAATGACCTCGCAGCCTTGCGCCTGCAGCAACCGGCGCATGATGTTGATCGACGCATCGTGCCCATCAAACAGTGAGGCCGCGGTGACGAAGCGGACC